>CAVERN010000026.1:0-15276 GCA_963618095.1 bacterium
CCCAGCGCCAGGTGTCCCACACGCCGCCGGTCGGGCCGATGCTCAGGATGGACGGGTTCACGGCGGGGTACTCAAGGTATGTCTTGGAGTCCGTGCCGGAGAGCATCCCGGTGTTGATCGTGCGGGTTTTGCCGTCCGGCTCCGCGGCGGGGAGGCGGATGTCGTGCGTTCCGTTCGTCGGCGCGACCTCGAGCGGCGCGCCGCTCGCGTCCACCCAGTTGCCCGGCACGCCCCAGTCGCCGCTTTTCGCGTCCTTCCAGATCGCGACGTCTGCGAATGCAGGCTGCAGCGCGCACGCCATTGCGGCGGCGATTCCCGCGCAGATCCATTTCCTCGTGAAGGACGATTTGGCTTCGACTGGCTTTTCCATCAGCTGATTCCCTATTTTTGTTTCAAAACGGCGGTACTATATCATAACCCGCGCAGAAAAGACAGTAGAAACTCAAAATTTCTACCCCCCCCCGTTTTTTGGCGATTATCGCCGCCAGTGCCGCCCCTACCAACTACCAACTATCACCTACCAACTGCCCTGATCACCGTGTAGCCGCGGCGCCTGAAGGCCTCTACGGAGCCGAAGGCGCGCTCGCAGGCGGCGCGTATCGCGTCGGGCGTCTTGGCGACCATGTAGCAGGCCCCGCCCGGAGCGAGGCACTTTGCGGCGATGTCGGCGAAGAGGTCCGCTATGCGCCCGTCGCCGTAGTACGGCGGATTAGCGAGGGCGAGAGAGAAGCGGCCGAGGCCGGGATGTCCGTCCGGGAGGCCGACGTCCGAAAGCACGCACTCCGCCCCGCCGAGGAGCGCGGAGGCGTTCTCCTGCGCGGCGGCGATCGCGCGGGTGTGGGAGTCGACGAGCGTGAGGGACGCGTCCGCCGCCCCCGCGCGCCGGAGCGCGTCCGCCACGAGTATCCCCACGAGCCCGCACCCGCAGCCGACGTCGAGGATCCTTGCCGGGCGGCCCGGGCGCGCGCTCGCCTCCCGCGCCGCGACCTCGGCGAGGGCGAGGCCGCCTTCGTCCGCCCTCCGGTGGCAGAAGCATCCCGGGAGGGACGTGAAGCGCAGCCTGGGCCCGCCTGGAACGGACGCCTCGAACTCGGCGGCGAAGGTGCGCACGCGGCCGAGCGCCCCGCGCTTCACGCACCTGCACCTGACCGGCGCGCGGCGGGATTCGCGGGAGGTGGAGACGCTGCGGAAAAGCAGGGCGAGAGTCTTCGGGTCCACGCCCTCGGTCTCGAGGGTCGCCCCCTCCGCCAGGTGGAGATAGATGTCCTGGAGGGTGTCCAGCTCGAGCTCGGCGCTCACGAGCTTCGACGTGGCGCAGTAGAAGGCGCGGGAAAACGCCGCCCCCTCTGGAAGGCCCGGCGCGCACAGCACCTCCACGTTGGACTTCGCCCCGACGTCCTCGCGGATCTTCCGCGCCTGGTATGCGTCGTAGGCGTGCGCCACCACCCGGTCGCCGTGGTGCGCGCGGGCGTACTCGAGCGGGAAGAGCCCGCTCCTGCATCCGGAGAACAGAACCTCGAACATGGGTCGGCCCGGGCTGCCCCCGGTCAGGCGTCGGGCCAGAGCTCGTGCGCCATCTCGCGCAGCTTGTACTTCTGGATCTTCTGCGACGCGGTCATCGGGAAGGTGTCCACGAAGTGGACGTACTTCGGTATCTTGAACCAGGAGATCTTGTCCTTGCAGAACACTGCGACGTCGTGCTCGGAGAGCGACGCGCCGTCGGACGGGATGATGAACGCGGCGGGCTGCTCGCCGTACTTCTTCGAGGGGCAGCCGACGACGGCGACGTCCTTGACGCCGGGCATCGTGCCGATGAAGTCCTCGACCTCCTTCGGCGAGATGTTCTCGCCGCCGCGGATGATCAGGTCCTTCAGGCGTCCGGTGATGTAGTAGTAGCCGTCCGCGTCCATGCGGCCGATGTCGCCGGAGTGGAGCCAGCCGTTCCTGTCGATGCACTTCGCCGTCTGCTCGGGCATCTTGTAGTAGCCCTTCATCGTGTTGAAGCCGCGGCAGCAGATCTCGCCGTCCTGCCCGACCGGCGCGATCTCGCCGGACTCCGGGTCGATGATCGCGACCTCGATTCCGGGCAGCGCCTGGCCGATCGTCTGGCACTTGCGCTCGATCGACGTCTCGAAGTAGCGCGTCATCGTCATCACGGGGCCGGACTCCGTGAGCCCGTACGGGTTCGTGATCTCGCGCATGAACATCCTGTCGTTCGCCTGCTGCATGCGGTGCGTGGGGCAGGCGGAGCCGGACATTATGCCGGTGCGGAGCGAGCGGAAGTCGAAGCGCGGGAAGAGCGGGTGGTCGAGCATCGCGATGTACATCGTGGGCACGCCGTACGTCGCCGTGCACTTCTCCTTCTCGATGGAGGCCATCACCTGCACCGGGTTGAACTTCTCGAGGAACACCATCGTCGCGCCGTGGTTGACGCAGCTCATCACGCCGAGCACGCAGCCGAAGCAGTGGAAGAGCGGCACCGGTATGCACACGCGGTCGCGGCAGGAGAGGTTCTGGCACGCGCCGATCCAGAAGCCGTCGTTGGCGATGTTGCGGTGCGTGAGCTGCACGCCCTTGGGGAAGCCCGTCGTGCCGCTCGTGTACTGCATGTTCACCACGTCGTTCACGTCGCACTCCGCCTGGCGCGCGAGGTAGTCGGCGGTGGACGTCTCGCAGGCGAGCCCCTTGACCTCGTTGAGCGAGTACATCCCGCGGTGCTTCTCCCCGCCGAGGAAGAACACCCGCCGGAGGTGCGGGTACTTCGCGCTCCTGATCTCGCCCCTCGGCTGGTCCTTCAGCTCCGGCACGAGGGTGTTGACGACCTGCACGTAGTCGCAGTCGCGGTAGCCGCTGATGATGAAGAGGTTCTCCGCGTCGGACTGCCTGAGCGCGAAGTCCATCTCGTGCTCCTTGTAGTTCGTGTTGAGCGGCAGCAGGATGGCGCCTATCTTCGCCGCCGCGAACATGAGCACGACCCAGTGCGGCACGTTCGTGGCCCAGAGCGCGATCTTCTCCCCCTTCTTCACGCCGAGCGCCATCAGGCCCTTCGCCAGGAGGTCCACCTCCTCGCCGAACTCGAACCACGTGAGGCGGAAGTCGCGGTCGGCGTAGACGACGGCGTCGTTCTCGCCGCACCGCGCGATCGTCTGGTCGAGGAGCTGCCCCAGCGTGTACTCCCTCGTCACGGGCAGGTTGTGCCACGGCACACCGGTGGAGACGCTCTGCGTGAACGGGGCCTTCGACGGAGCGGTTCCGAAGGGGTCTGTCAGCTTGAACTCGGACATCTATTGTACCTCAGATAGTGTGTGGACGCGCGGCCGGATCAGATCATCCTCAGGCGGACCGGGGGCTCGGAGACGACGCCGGACTCCCTGATCTCGCCGAGCGCGGCCTCCAGGTCGGACGTGCGGGACCTGTGGGTGAGCACGACCACCGGCACCTGCGCCCCGCCGTCGCCGCCGGCCTTCTGCGACGCGGCCGAGATGGACACGCCGTGGCTGCCGAGGATCGTGGCGATCGTGCCGAACGCCCCGGGCCTGTCCGCCACCATGAAGCGCACGTAGAACTTCGAGACGATGTCGCCCGCCGCGCGGAGCCTCGCCGTCCCCTCCGCGTAGCTCGGCACGGCGCGCGCGTAGCGCGTCTCGCCGTGGGCGAGGTTGCGCGCGATGTCGCCGACGTCGGCTACGACCGTGGAGGCGGTCGGCGCGCGGCCGGCCCCGCGGCCGTAGTACATCGTGTAGTCGCTCATGTCGCCGTTGACCATCGCCGCGTTGAACACGCCGTTGACGTTGGCGAGCATGTGCGAGAAGGGCACGAGCGTGGGGTGCACCCCCACCTCCACCTCGCCGCCGTCGCGCGCGACGCACGCGAGGAGCTTGATGCGGTAGCCGAAGTCGGCGGCGTACCTCACGTCGTCGCCGGAGAGGTTGCGGATGCCCTCCACCTGCACCTGCTCGAGGGTCGGCTGGAACCCGTACGCCAGGGCGGCGAGTATGCACGCCTTGTGCGCCGTGTCGAAGCCGTCGATGTCGAGGGAAGGATCGGCCTCCGCGTAGCCGAGGCGCTGGGCGTCCCTGAGCACCGCGTCGAACGGGGCGCCCTCGTTCTCCATGCGCGTGAGGATGTAGTTGCAGGTGCCGTTGAGGATGCCGTGAATGGAGTTGATCTCGTTGCCGGCAAGCCCCTCGCGCAGGACGCGTATGATCGGGATCCCGCCGCCGACGCTCGCGCCGAAGTAGATGTCCACGCCGTTCGCCGCCGCCGCGTCGAAGATCTCCCGGCCATGCTCCGCGAGGAGCTTCTTGTTCGCCGTCACCACGCACTTCCTCGCGTTGAGCGCCTCGAGCACGAGCTTCTTCGCGATGCCAGTGCCGCCGATCGTCTCGACGACGATCTGCACCTCGGGGTCCGCGACGACGCTCGCCGCGTCGGTCGTGAGCGCGCCCGCCGGGACCTTCACGCCGCGGTCGGTCGTGATGTCGAGGTCGGCGATGCGCCTGAGCGCGATTCGCACCCCAAGCCTGCTCGCCATCACCTCCGCGTGGTCGAGAAGCCCCTGCGCGACTCCCGCCCCGACCGTACCGAACCCAAGTATGCCTACTCCAACTTCCTTCATCGACACTTGTCTCCTGATAAAAACGTCCGCGTATCATACCATGATTCCGCACTTGCGGCAAATGCGCTTTCCGTCTATAATGCGGCACATTCGTTTTTCTTCAGTAGTCGAGAATGGAGGTGGAGATGGCAAGGCGCAAGATGCTTTGGGCGGCGGCCGGCGGCGTGGCGGCCGCGGCGCTCGCGGCGTACGGGGCGCTCCTGCTGGCGCGGGAAAGCCCCGAGCGGGCGAAGGAGGCGCGCAGGGCCGCGCGGAAGGAGCTCCGCGCGGCGCCGCTGGACGAGACGGCGGGGCGGCTCCAGGCGATGGCGGACGACAGGCGCCTGCGCGTCTCGGGGACGGCGTCGTTCCCGTACGTCGCCGTGCGCTTCGGGCCGAGGATCCCGTACGACGCAATCGGCCTGCTCGCCGAGGAGGCGTTCCTGAGGCTCACCGGCGACACGAAGTCCGCGAAGGCGGACACGGACCGGCGCATTGCGGAGCTGATCGGCTTCTCGAAGCGCCTCGCCGCCACGGGACGCCTCTCCGAGCCCGCGAAGGCCTCGCTGTGCGAGCGCCGCCTCGACGGCTGCTTCGTGATGGGCGACTACGACGGCGCGATCGCCATCCTCGAGGGCGAGGGCATCGCCGGCCGCTCCGAGGGCTGGTGCAGGAGCACGGCCGCCAAGCTGCGCGCCCACAAGGCGATGGAGGCGAAGCAGGGCAGGGAGGCGATACGCCATCTGCTGGCGTTCGTCGAGTACATGCTCTCGGACGAGATGAAGGACTTCGAGGACTCCGACCCCGCCAACGGCGTGATCTACTCGCGCGAATGGGTCGCCGCCAAGAACTACATGAGGTGCGGGGAGCTCGCCGCCGCGGACGGCGACTCGAGGGCCGCCGCCGAGTTCCGGGCGAAGGCCGGGCCGCTCTACGCGGCGGCCCTCGAGAAGGCGAAGGAGGACGACGTCTCGCTCGAGGAGCTCAGGCGGGAAATGAAGTCGTACGGCCTGTGAAGTTCGCCTTCCTGTTCATAGACGGCGTGGGAATCGCCCCCCCGGCGCCGGACAACCCGGTGAACCCCGAGGTCTGCCCCGCGCTCTGCAGGCTCATACGCGACCACGGCAGGCCCGTGGACGCGAACCTGGGCGTCCCCGGCCTGCCGCAGTCCGCGACCGGCCAGGCCACCATGTTCACGGGGGTCAACGCCCCGCACTTCATGGGACGCCACTGCGAGGGGTTCCCCGGGCCGGTGCTCAGGGACATGATCGCCAGGGACAACCTCTTCCTCAGGCTGAAGGCGATGGGCAAGAAGGTGAAGTTCGCGGACGCCTACCTCGTGGAGTCCGCGGACGAGCTGGAGTCCAGGAGGTTCAAGTCCGTGACGACCGTGATAGCCCTCACCATGCCCGAGACCGTGTCCACGGTCGCAGACCTCGCCGAGGACGGGGCGGTGCTCCAGGACCTCACGCGCGAGACGATCCGCGACAGGTACCCGGACATCCCCGTGATCGACCCGGAGGACGCGGCGCGCCACCTCTTCGACGTGATATGCGCCAACGACTTCACCCTCTTCGAGTACTTCCAGACGGACGTCGCCGGGCACTCCATGGACTACGGCCGCGCCTGCGCGGTGCTCCGCGAGTACGACGCGTTCCTCTCCACGCTCGTGCGCTACACGGAGGCCGCGGGCGCGACCCTGCTGATGACGTCCGACCACGGCAACATCGAGGCCGTGAACGAGCGAGGCCACACCAGGAACCCCGTCCCCTTCATCGCGTTCGGCCCGCGCGAGGCGGAGATACGCGCCAGGGTCGGCTCGCTTGCGGACGTCACCCCGGCGATCCTCGAGTTCATTGGCGGATGATGGGCGCGCGATGAACGGCTGCAGACTTTGCCCAAGGGCGTGCGGGGCGGACAGGGCCGCCGGCGAGACCGGGTTCTGCGGGGCCGGCCCCGCGCCCCGCGTGTTCCGATGGGGGCCGCACTTCGGGGAGGAGCCCCCGCTCGTCGGCAAGGGCGGGAGCGGATGCGTGTTCTTCTCGAGATGCACGATGAGGTGCGTCTACTGCCAGAACTCGCCGTGGAGCTGGGGCGGCAAGGGCGAGGACGTCTCCACCGAAGGGCTCGCCGCGATCCTCCGCGACCTCGCGACGAGGGACGGCTGCTCGAACTGGAACCTCGTGTCCCCCACCCCGTACCTGCCGTGCATACGCGACGCGGCGGCGTCCCTTCGCCGAGAGGGAGTGCGCCTGCCGTTCGTGTGGAACTCCTCCGGGTACGAGTCCGCCGAGACCCTGGAGGAGTACGCGGAGCTGTGCGACTGCGCCCTCTTCGACCTCAGGTACTCGAGCGACGCCACCGCCGCCAGGGCGAGCGCCGCCCCGGGCTACGTTGAGGCCGCGCGCTCCGCCGTGGCCTGGGCGTTCGGCCGGCGGCCTCCGGGCGACGGAGCGCTGCCGCCGCTGATCGTGCGCATACTCGTGCTCCCGGGGCACTCGGACGAGGCGATCGAGAGCCTCGCCTGGCTCGCGACGGAGCTCTCGCCGAAGATACCCGTCTCCATCATGAGCCAGTTCACGCCCGCCTACCGCGCAGCGGAGCTCGAGCCCTTCAACCGCAAGGTCTCGGAGGAGGAGTACGAGTCGGTCGCCGAGGCGGCGGCGGACTTCGGCTTCGAGAACGGATGGACCCAGGGCTACGAGTCGGCAGACCCCTCCCTGGCCCTGCTCGGGGAAAACATGCCGGGCGGACACGGTTGCGTCTCATAGTCCTTTTTGGTACAATACGCCGTCTTTTTTCTACAACAGAAAGCAAAACAGGAGCGGAGAAAAATGTCAGGTCACAGCCATTGGGCCACAATCAAGCGCGCGAAAGGCGCGGCGGACGCCAAGAAGGGGAAAATCTTCTCCAAGCTGGGCAAGGAGATCACCATCGTCGTGAAGGCAAAGGGCGGCGACCCCGACAACAACCCCACCCTCCGCACCCTCATCGCGAAGGCGAAGGCGGCGCAGATGCCTAACGACAACATCGACCGCGCGATCAAGAAAGGCACGGGAGAGCTCGAGTCCGCGGCGCTCGTCGACGCCCAGTACGAGGGCATCAAGGGCGGCGTCGCGCTCGTGGTGAACGTGCTCACGGACAACAAGAACCGCGCCGCGGCAGAGGTCGGCAACGTGTTCAAGAAGAACGGCATCGAGTTCGCCAAGCAGGGAAGCGCCTCCCGCCTCTTCGACCGCCTCGGCCAGATCATGATCCCGGCGGCGGACGGCGTCACGGAGGACAGGGTGATGGAAGTCGCCCTCGAGGCCGGCGCGGAGGACGTGGTCGGCGAGGACGGCGGCTTCACGGTCAAGTGCCAGCCGAACGACTTCACCACCGTGCTCGAGGCCATCAAGGCGAGCGGCATCGGCGTGGACGAGGAGACCTCCGAGATCGGCCTCGTGCCGAACATGATGAACCCGGTCGCGGACGTCGCGGCGGCGAAGGCCATCAACAAGTTCGTGGACATGCTCGAGGACCTCGAGGACGTGCAGGACGTCTACACGAACATGGAGACGACCGACGAGGTGGACGCCGCCCTGGAGGCGGAAGGCTGACCCGGGACGGAACGGGACAGAACGAAGGGCGAGCCGCGGGAATCCCGCGGCTCGCCTCGTATGGAGGACGTCCGCCGGCCGCCGCGTCAGGACCGCGCGCCCACGATCTCGTCCGCCTCGCCCAGCTCGTCCGCGGAGCCGTAGCCCCACGTCACGCCGATGGTGCGCATCCCGTTCGCCTTCCCGGCCGAGACGTCGCCCCGAGTGTCGCCGACCATCACGGCGTCGGACGGCGACACCCCCTTCTCGGCGAGCAGCATGGCGAGGAGCTCCGCCTTCGCGTACTTCCTGCCGGGGAAGGAGTCGTAGCTCCACACCCCGTCGAACACGCCGCCCCATCCGAGCTTCTCCACAATCTTCGCCGTCGGCGCATGGCGCTTGTTCGTGGCTATGTACAGCCTCGCGCCGGACGCCCGGAGGGACTCCAGCCACCGCGGCACGTCCGGGTACGGGACCGTGCGCGGAAACCCGGACTCGTCGTAGTTCACGCAGAAGCGCTCCACGATCCGGGACACGAGCTCCGGCGTGGCGTCGTCGAAGAGCATGTAGACAGTCTTCTCGATCGTCGGCCCGATGCGGAAGACCTCGTCGAACCTCGGGCACGTGCGCCCGAGGTCCGCTATGGACTTCTTCCAGGCGGCCACGATGTCCTCGCCCGTCCTCGCGAGAGTTCCGTCGAGGTCGAAGAACCAGTGGCGGACCGTCTCGCCGCCGCGGAGGATGTCCGCAACCGTCTTCATCCCGCCGCCTGCTACCGCGAAGCGTTGCGCCTCTCGAGGGAGGCGCGATACTCGGCGAGATCCACCGGGATCTGCGCCGCCCCGCTCTTCACCGCCGCCTCGGCGACGGCGTAGGAGACCTCCACGAACAGCCTGCGGTCGAACGGCTTGGGGATGATGTACCCGTCGCCGAAGGAGAGCTTCTCGTCCGGGTAGAGCGCCTGCACGTCGGCCGGGACCGGCCTGCGGGCGAGCATCGCCAGCGCGTTCGCCGCCGCGACCTTCATCTCCTTGTTGATCGTCCTGGCCCGCACGTCGAGCGCGCCTCGGAACAGGTACGGGAACCCCAGCACGTTGTTGATCTGGTTGGGGTAGTCGCTCCGTCCGGTCACCATCACGTAGCGGCGGCCGGCGAGCGCCTCGGCGACGAGCGCGGGGTCGATCTCGGGGTCCGGGTTGGCCATCGCGAAGATGGCCGGGAAGTCGGCCATCCCCTTCACGTCCTCTCCCGTGAGCACGTTCGCCGCGGAGACGCCGATGAACACGTCCGCCCCGGCCAGCGCCTCCCTGAGCGTGAGCTTGTCGGTGTCGACGGCATGCCGCCGCTTGTAGGGATTCAGGTCCGTGCGATCCACCCGGATCGTGCCCCTGGTGTCGCACATCGTCACGTCCCTCACGCCCGCGGCCTTGCACATCTCGCATATCCGGATCCCGGCCGCGCCCGCGCCGTTCATCACGATCCTGAGGTCGCCGAGGCTCTTGCCGGCGAGCTCCGCGTAGTTCATGACGCCCGAAAGCGCGATCACGGCAGTCCCCCACTGGTCGTCGTGGAAGACGGGAATGTCAAGCTCGGCGTCGAGCGCGTCCTCGATCTCGAAGCACGCGGGGGCCGCGATGTCCTCGAGGTTCACCCCGCCGTACTGCGGGGCGATCGCCCTTACGGCGTCGATCACGCGCCTGGGGTCGGTCCTGCCGGCGTCCTTGCCGTCCACGCGGCAGTGCGCGAGAGGCACCGGCCAGGCGTCCACGTCGCCGAAGGACTTGAAGAGGACGGCCTTGCCCTCCATCACGGGGATGGATGCGGCCGCGCCGAGGTCCCCGAGGCCGAGTATCGCCGTGCCGTCGGAGACGACCGCGACGAGGTTCGGCTTGGCGGTGCACTCGTACTCCGCGCCGGGCTTCTCCGCTATGGCCTTCACCGCCTGGGCGACGCCCGGCGTGTAGGCGAGGCAGAGGTCCTCCTTTGTCTTCAGGCCCTTCGGAAGGCGCACTCCCACCTTGCCGCCGCGATGGTAGGCCAGCACCTCTTCACGAGAGAACGACGCCATCTCAGTTGCCCTTCCCTTCCGCAGGCGCCTCGACCGTCACGCTCTTGATCGCGACCGCCTGCACCGGGACGTCCTGGTGCATCCCGCGGCTGCCGGTCTTGACCTTCGCGATCTTGTCCACCACGTCCATCCCCTTCACCACCTTGCCGAACACGGCGTAGCCGAAGCCCGAGGGCGTGGGATTGCGGAAGTCGAGGAACGCGTTGTCCACGAGGTTGATGAAGAACTGGCTCGTCGCGGAGTCCACGACCATCGTCCTGGCCATCGCGATCGTGCCGCGCTCGTTCCTGAGGCCGTTCATCGCCTCGTTGCGTATCGGAGCCTTCGTGGGCTTCTGCTCCATGTCGGCGGTGAAGCCGCCCCCCTGGATCATGAAGCCGTCTATCACCCGGTGGAACACCGTGCCGTTGTAGTGGCCGCCCCTGGCGTAGTCCACGAAGTTGGCGACCGTGGCCGGCGCCTTCTTCTCGTCGAGCTCGAGCTCCATCGTCCCGAGATCCGTGTCCATCTTGACCTTCGTCATTTCGCTTCTCCTTGTGAGTCCAAATTCGTCACGCCTCGAACCTCTCGCGGTCGATCCACAGCCCGAGCGCCGGATTGGGGATGAAGTACACCTCCTCGCCGTCGACGGTGTTGTAGCCGTACCTGAGCTTCGCCGGGTCGTACTTCCGGGCCATCTCGTCGTAGTCCGCCGCCTTGAAGCCCACGCTCTCGATCTCCTCCTTCGAGATCTTCTTCACGCAGTACGTGATCGTGAAGCGCCCGTCGGAGGACCCGTGGATCAGATGGGCGGCCGCGCCCATGTTCGCGCGCAGGTCGTCCGCGTCCGGGCGCCTGAACACCTCAAGCGTGTGGAGGCGTCCCTTGTAGCCGTACTTGCGTATCAGCCCGTCCACCGTCCTGTCCTCGCCGAACTGGTGGACCTCCGGGGCGAGTATGACGAGCTCCCCGCCGTCCGCCATCGCCATGCGGGTGCGGTAGATGGCCTTGTTCCCGAGCCAGGTCGTCTTGAACTCGCTGCCGTCGAGGTACACCACGCACTTGCGTATGCCGTGCTCCACGTAGTCCACGTTCTTCCGCTGGGCGAGCTTCACGGCCTCGGTGAGGCAGTTGCGCCCCTCGCCGATGAAGATGCCGTGCGAGACGATCCTGCCGCCGGGCGCGGTGTTCACGGTGAGCACCCACAGGATCGGACGCTTCGAGAGGAAGCGCTCGAAGGCGTAGTCGAAGAGGCGGCGCACCGGCGTGTGGTCGCGCCCCATGGCCTTCTCCATGCCGCACACCGCGCCGATCATGTGGGACTTGTTGATCATGTCCGCGCCGCCGCACCCGACGAAGAGGTTCTTCGCGTGGTTCGCCATCCCGATGACCTCGTGCGGCACCACCTGGCCGGGCGAGATGATGAGGTCGTAGCTCTCGTCCATTATGCGGCGGTTCACCTCCACGCTGACAGGATCCGTCCAGAGCCCATCGGAGATCTCCGACACCGCGTCCGCCGGCACCTCGCCGAGCCGCACCACGTCGGTGCGCCAGTTGTGCACTATCATCTTCGAGTACGGGATGTCGGGGAACATGATCCCCCACTGCTCCTCGGAGACGGGCACGTGCGTGCCGAGAGCCGGCATCACGTCCACCTCCACGCCCCTCGCCACGAGGGTCCTGTAGTACGCGCACGTGATGAACCCGGCGTTCGAGTGGTACCGCGTGAAGTCCGGCGGTATGATGAGCGCCTTCCTGAGGCTGCGCCCCTCGAGGGACTTCTCGAGCAGCCCCGCTATCTCCTCGTTCGAAAGGCCCTTGCCGTCCTCGGCGACCCTGAAGATGTCCATTGCCTCACTTCCTTTCCTTTTTCAGACTGATTGACATCGCGATCTCCGGGCACGTGAACGGATCCGCGTGCTTCGTGCAGTGGATGCACCCGAAGTACAGCTTGTGCATCACCTTCGACTTTGGTATCTCGCGGAAGCCGAGCCGCGCGAAGAACCCAGGCACGAACGTAAGCACGATCGCCTCCTCGGGGCCGAACGCCCCGACGCGCCCGAGAAGCGCCTCGACAAGGGCGCGGCCTATCCCCGCCTTGCGATAGGCCGAGGACACCGCCACGGACTGCAGCTCCACCGTGGCGCGCTCCGCCGCCCCGATCTCCGGCAGGATCGAGTAGGATGCGCACCCCACGATCTCGCCGTCCGCCTCCGCCACCACGAACCTGTCTACCGAAGAGACGATGTCGCCCAGCGGCTTCGGGATCAGCTCGTCCGGATGCCGCCGAATCATGGCGAAGATGCGCACCGCGTCCCCCAGGCGCGCCGGCCGCAGGATGAACTCAGGCCCGTCTCTCATTTCCTGGATGCATTCACTTTCATGCCGCCATTATACCACACGCCCCCTGAGCTCCGTGACGAACGCGGGGGAGCCCAGGACCATTGTCTCGCCCGGCGCCAGGACGGCCGCCTCACCCGTGGACGGCATGAACGCGACGCGCTCCAGCGGAGACGCCGCAAGCAGGCCAGCCGCGACTTTCCCGAGCGTGAAATACTGGCACTCCGCGGACTCGCCCGGAGCCGGCGGCGGAAGCGAGAGGTCCATCGCCGCGAGCCCCTCCTGCACGTGGAGCTGGCGAGGACGCCCGTCCGCGCCGACGCGCCCCCAGTCGTAGAGGCGGAACGTCGTCGTGCTCGGCTGCTGCACTTCGTAGACGCTCGCGCCTTCGCCAATCGAGTGGATGAGCCCGCCCGGGACGAGGTAGCACTCGCCGGGCTTCGCGTCGTGGCGCACGAGGATCTCCTCGAACGACCCGTCGCGGACGGCGCGCTCGACGTCCGCCCTCGTCGTGCCGGGCCTCACGCCCGCGAAGATCGGGCCGGCCTCCAGCACGCACCACATCTCCGTCTTCGGCCTGCCGCCGACCGTCTTCGCGGTCTCTTCGTTCGGATGCACCTGCACGCTCAGGCGCTCGCGGGCGACGATGCGCTTTACGAGGACGCGCGGCGTGTCGACGAGCCACTCCTCGTATCCCCAGAGGGCTCGGTGGACGTTCGTGGAGGTTCTAACAGATGGCATGGCAGACCCGGTGGATCCCGCCGAGGCTATGCGCCTTCGGACGTCAGTTCTCGTTAGAGTGCAGGCCGCCGGAGCCGGCGGAGAACACCACGTTCGCGCGTTCCGTGCCGGGCTGAAGCACCGCGCAGTTCCAGACGCACGCGCCGCAGTGGACGCACTTCTCCCGGTCGAACTTCGGCGGGGCGTCGTCCTCGTCCGCCGGCATCAGCGCCTGCGCGCTGCACATCTCGACGCAGGTCTGCTTCGTGCATCTGCGGCAGAGGTCCGGGTCGGCAAAGCGCACGTGATCGGCAAAGCCCGGCGCGGCCTGCACCTTGCCGCCGATCAGCAGGGCGTCCTGGTGCGTGACCAGGAGCTTCCCGTCGAACGGGATCTCCGGCCAGCCGCAGGCGTCCATCACGGCGTCGTGCAGCGGCTTCCTGGACTTCCTCGCCTCCACGACGCCCTTCGCGAGCGCGTCCATGTCGCACCTGCGCCCCTTCACGGCGGCGCTCAGCTCCGGTATGCGACTGGCGGGCGGGACGGACCTGAACACCCTGCCCAGGCTGAGCGCTCCGCCCGTCATTCCGCAGAGCCCTTCGCCGACCATGCCCCAGAAGAAGGACCTGTTGAACCCGGCGCGCGCGTGCGTGGCCTTCCTGAGGCGCCTGTCGAGCGCGGACGCCCTGCGCTCCGCGACGTACGTGCGCGAGAGCGCCTCCCTGGTGAAGTCGCCGCCTTCGGAGAGGATCCTGAGCACGCCCCTCGCCAGCATTGCGCCCGAGGCCCAGGCCTCGTCCACTCCGGAGTTCGCCAGGCAGTCCGTCGTGCCGGAGCCCTCGCCGATGCGGGCGAACCCGTCCCCGCACAGGAACGGCTCGCCGTCCGCGCCGGACTCCTGGATAGACTTGGCCCCCCACGAGACGAGGGTGCCGCCCTCGATGTGCCGCCAGATGTACGGATGCTGCATCCAGTGCTGGAGATAGCGGTAGGTGGTCCTCACCGGCGTGTCCTGCCACGGCGCGACGAATATGCCCATCGAGGCCGTGCGGTTCGGATGCACGTAGAAGAACCCGAATATCTCCGGCTCCGGGAAGCCGAGCGTGTGGATCACGGTGCCCGGCTCGAGCCTGCAGCGCTCCGGCAGCTGCACCACCGCCTTCATGCCCACGCCCCAGTCATGGCGGGAGTGCCCCTTCGGCAGCCCGAAGCGCTCGTCCAGGATCCGGCCGACCGCCCCGACCGGGCCGTCCGCCACCACGGTGAGACGCGCCTTCACGTCCATCCCGGGCATGTAGGCGTCGGTAGGCGAGCCGTCCTTGCCCACGCCCTGGTCCGCCAGGCGCACCCCGACCACGCGGTCGCCCTCGAACAACGGGCCGGCGACCGGCGAGCCCGGCCAGATCTGCGCGGCGCCGCTCTCCATCACCTTGCCCGCGGCCCATCCCATGAGCGATCCCATGTTGAGCACGAGCCCGCCGCGCTTGTCCATGAACGGCGGCGTGAACGGCAGCTCGCGCGCATGCCACTCGCCCCCCTTCATCAGGGGCCTCGCCATCCGGAAGCAGGCGTCGATCAGGCGCGTCCCGGCGGACCGCCTGGAGCATCCGAGATGGTCGAAGAGGTACGTCGTCTCCTCTCCCGAGACGCTTGCGGCGTTCGGGATCTCGGCGGCGAGGTCCACCCCCGGGAACGTCGCGCGGATCGCCTCGGCCTTGGTGACGATGCCAGACACGCCAAAGCCCGTGTCGTCCGCGCGCTCGTAGCACATGACCTGGAGCGGCATGCCGGGCATGGCGCGCGACTCGTAGAGCGGAGCGCCGTCCTCCTTCGTCCTGGAGAGCTCCGGCGCGAGCGTGAGCAGGAAGCCGGCCGCGGCCGGCCCGAACCCCGTCACGACGATGTCCGCCTCGATCTGCTGTCGTTCCATGGCAGCCTCACGCGCGGTAGTTCGGCGCTTCCTTCGTGATCGTGATGTCGTGCGGACGCGCCTC
>CAVERN010000027.1:0-15237 GCA_963618095.1 bacterium
GCCTTGTCCTTCTTTCGCTTCTGACCTCTCTCAGTCTCTTTGCGGAGGCGCCGTATGCGTTCCGCGAGCAGCTCGAGCGCGTCCACGAGCCCGGCCGGCGCGACGCGGCGCTGCGGCCCGCGACGGGCGAGTTCGCCTTCCGCGACGGCGCCGTCGTCTCCGTCCCGGCGGACGCCGACGAGGTGCTGTGCACGGCGGCGCGCGACTTCGCCGACTACCTCTTCGTCTCGATGGAGACGAGCGCGCGCGTCGCGCGGCGGAAGGGCGCCGCGGACGCCGCCGGGAAGGGCGGCGCGTCGGTCGCGCTCGATCCGTCGCTGCGCGAGCGCGAATACCGCGTGTCCGTCGCGGCGGACGGCGTGTCGGTCTCGGCGCGCGACTCGCGCGCGGCGGCGCAGGCGCTCTACCACCTCGAGGACCTCATGAACCTGCGCCGGGCGCCGTTCCTGGCGACGGGCGAGGAGACGCGGCGCATGCGCTTCTCGCCGCGCATGACGCACTCCGGCTGGGGCGTCGACATGTTCCCGGAGGGGCATCTCGCGCAGATCGCGCACGCCGGCATGGACGCGATCCTCGTCTTCGTCAAGGACGTGCACCTGACGCAGCTCTCCGGCCGCCAGTACCAGGACGTCAACGCGCTCATCCGACGCGCGCGCCGGCACGGGCTCGACGTCTACCTCTACTCCTACGTCGTCGCGTGGGTGCACCCGGACGACCCGAATGCGAAGGAGGTCTTCGACGCGACGTACGGACGCGTCGCGGCGGCGTTCCCGGAGGCGAAGGGCATCGTCTTCGTCGGCGAGAGCTGCCAGTTCCCGTCGAAGGACGAGCGGACGTGCGCCGACCCGGCGGACGTGAAGCGCGCGCGCGGCGACTCGCGTCCGAACCCGGGCTGGTTCCCGTGCCGGGACTATCCGGCCTGGGTGCGCGGCGTCCAGGCGGCGATCGCGGCGAAGGCGCCGGGGATGGAGATCGTCTTCTGGACCTACAACTGGGGCAAGAAGCCCGAGGGCCCGCGCCTGGAGCTCATCGACAACCTGCCGAAGGACGTCTCGCTCATGGTGACGTTCGAGATGTTCCAGAAGTTCCGCCTCGCGAGCGGGCTCGAGTCGTACACGAGCGACTACTCGCTGGCGTTCGCCGGCCCGGGCGACTACTTCCGCAGCGAGGCGGCGCGCGCGAAGCGCGACGGGCTGCGCCTCTACACGCAGGCCTGCGCGGGCGGCCGCACGTGGGACTTCGGCACGGCGCCGTTCCAGCCCGCGCCGTTCCAGTGGCGCCGCCGCTGGGACGCGCTCGTCGACGCGCAGCGCGAGTGGGGTCTCTCCGGGATCATGGAGGGGCACCACATGGGCTGGTGCCCGAGCTTCGTCGCCGAGCTCGAGAAGGAGGCGTTCACGGAGGGCGGGATCCCGTTCGACGAGCATCTGCGCCGGATCGCGGCGCGCGACTGCGGCGAGGCGAACGCGGACGCCGTCGTCGCCGTCTGGAAGTCGTGGAGCGAGGCCGCGCGCGACACGTCGCCGACCATCGGCAACCAGTACGGCCCGTTCCGCATCGGCCCGGCGTATCCGTTCAACTTCGGCGGCCCGCACATCGACCGCAAGGACTTCCCGGAGGCGCCGTTCGCCGGCTTCGGCATCGGCATCTGCTTCCTCAACTATACCGAGCCGATCTGGGGCGAGCGGATGTACGACCCGGAGACGCTCGACGCCGAGATCGTCGCGGCCGAGAACTGCGTCCGCGCCTACGACTCGGGGGCGGACGTCCTCTCGCGCCTGGCGGAGGGGCTGTCGGGGCGGCGGCGCGAGGAGACGCGGCGTCTCGCGAACCTCGGGCGCTACCTGGCGCGCGTGTCGGAGACGGGGGCGAACCTGAAGCGCGGCGCGAAGGCGTGGGAGGCGAAGGACCGCGCGGCGCTGCTCGCGGCGGCGCGGAAGGAGTACGCGAACGCGAAGGCGGCGCTTCCTCTCGTCGACTTCGACTCGCGCCTCGGCTGGGAGCCGTCGATGGAATACGGCGGCGGCCGCCGCCAGATCGAGTGGAAGCTGGGCCTGATGGAGAGGACCTACGGCGCGGAGAGCCTCGCCGGCGGCGCGGACGCCCGGTGGCGCTCGGTCGAGGGCCGGACGGAGACGCATCCCGTGCAGGACGTGCGCGGCTACAACTCCTGGCCGATGATCCAGGCGCTGCCCGACGGACGCCTCGTCTGCACCTACAGCCGCGACAACGCCTTCCCGGAGGACGGACACACGATCGACCCCGGAAGCCGCGACTCCTACGCGAAGACGTCCGCGGACGGCGGCCGCACCTGGGGGCCCGAGGTCGTGATCGCGGACGACCCGAAGGTCGGAGAGGTGAACGAGGGCATCGGGCTCGACTCGACGGGCGCGGCGCTCGCGTGGGTCCGCTGCTGGGGCGAGCCGGAGAAGCGCCGCCACGAGCTCTACCGCTCGGCGGACGGCGCGGCGTTCGAGAAGATCGCCTCGCTGAAGCTCGATCCGTTCCCGATGCAGGTCCTCGACCCCGTCGCCGTGCCGGGCCTCGGGCTCGTCTCGCCCTGGTTCGCCGGCAGCTACAGGAAGGACGGCGGCAACTCCTGGGGCTTCCTCGTGAGCGCGGACGACGGGAAGACGTGGGAGCAGCGCACGGTCGAGCGCGGCCTTTCCGTCAAGGAGTGGGTCACGGAGTCGTCGTTCGTCTGCCTCGGCGGCGGGCGCATCCTCATGATCGGGCGCTGCGAGAAGAGCCTCGGCCCGCAGTTCCAGCTTACGAGCGTGGACAACGGGCGGACGTGGAAGAAGGCTCGCACGAACATCGACGACATCCGCGAGGCGACGCCGAGCCTCGTCTACGACGCGGCGACGGGGCTTGTCGCGAACTACTACTACCACCGCGGCGCGAGGAAGCTCAAGCGGCGCGTCGCGAAGGCCGACGCCGTGTTCTCGAACCCGACCGCCTGGCCCGAGCCGGAGCTCCTCGCCGAGGGCTTCGAGGGCCGCGCCTGGGACGCCGGCAACGTCAAGGCCACGCGCTTCGGCAGGACGGACTACTGCGCCTGGTACACGGGCTCGCCGTCGAACGCGACCGTCGTCGTCACGACCGTCCCCGCGCCCTGACACGCTTGTCCCGATTTTTAATCTGGATGGCGTTGCTTGTTTGAGCAGGTTATTTTGCCGAAAACCGTGTAGTATCCGACGTGGGTCTTTGCTACACTACGTGACGTTTGGGAAAATAGGAAATTACCACCAGAAAGGAAACCGACATGAAGTCCATTCTCGCTGCCATGAATGCGCTTGTCGCCGTCGCTGCCTTGCATGCGGCTGACTATCACCTCAAGTCGGGGGGGGGGGGGTAAGCTCCGCCGCCTCGTATGAGGAAGGCGCCGTGCCGCCCGCCGGCTCGGACGTCTGGATCCCGGCGAACGGCGCGGTGACCGTCTCGTCCGACGCCGACTATGCGTTCCTGAACACGATGGCCAGCGTTCGCCCGCAGAGGGGCGCAGTCCTGACATGCTCGGTCGAGGCCGGCAAGACGAACGAGCTCGCCTGCGCCGTCTACGTCGATTCGGACAATTCGGCCTGGGATGTCGGGACGCTCGTGAAGGAGGGCGGCGGCGAGCTGCGCCTGACGCATCCGGGCACGGTCGTCGGCCAGTACAGCTACCTCTACGACTACAACGTCAACCTGGACGTGCGGGGCGGCGTTCTCGCGCCGTTCCACGGCGTCGACGCGCAGGCCAACTACCGGCGTGTCCGCAACTGGACGGTCGCCGCCGGGGCGAAGATCTGCCTCTCGCCGAAGGGCACGTTCGAGTGCTGGAGGATCGACGGTGAAGGCGAGATCACCTGCCGCGAGACGGGGACGGCTCCGACGCTGCGCGTCACGAGCGTGGGCGGCGCGGCGAGCTGGTTCAGGGGGGCTCTCACGGGCAACCTGTGCGTGAACGTCACCGGCGGCCTCTACCTCCTTGGCGAGAGCAACACGTTCACGGGCGGAATGTCCGGATTCAACAACGCGAACGGCGACCTGTCGTCCAATTCGGGGCACCTGGGCATCGCCAGGTTCGGCGCGGCCAAGGGCGAGGGCGGCACGTCCATGGGCACGAGGAACTACATCACCTGCGGCACGGGCGGATCGCCCAATCTGCACGTCCTCTACCTCGGCAGCGGCGAAGCCGTCAACAAGTCTGTCTTCGCGATCTCGACGACGGCGAAGTCGCCGTTCATCCTGGACGCGGGCGCGACGGGCGGGCTCGACTTCCAGTCCGGCACGTGGTACAACTGGTCGGGCGGACACGCGCAGGTCGTCCTGTGCGGCAGCAACGCGACGGAAGTCTGCAGTATCCGCGAGAACATCTTTCCGACGAAGGTCACGAACGGCACGGAGACGAACGTCATCCAGGTCACGAAGCGCGGCACGGGGACGTGGCGGTTCCTCAAGTCGGAGTCCGGGACGGACTCGGGGCTTGGCCTTGTCGCGGTCGAGGACGGCGTTCTGCAGTTCGACTCGCTCAAGGACCGGGGCGTCAACTCGGCGCTCGGCAAGTCGGCCGAGCTCTTCGAGGGCATGAACGGCACGCCATCCGACGAGGCGAAGCGCGTCCCCTACGCCTTCCGCCTCGGCGGCGCGTCTTCGACGAACGCGGTCTTCGAGTACGTCGGCGGCGAGACGGTCTTCACGGCGACGCGTCCGATCGGCCTCGGCGCCGGCGCCGCGCATCTCCGCTCGTCCGGCACGAAGCCGCTCAAGCTGCGCGGCGTCGGCGGCGTGACGGCGGCCGACCACGAGCTTGTGCTCGACGGCGACAATGCGGACGAGAACGTCGTCTCGGCCGTCTCGAACGGCGTGGGCACGGTCAGCGTGACGAAGGCGGGCGCCGGCGCCTGGACGCTGGCGGGCGAGCAGAGCTTCTCGGGCCTGCTGTCCGTCAGGGGCGGCACGCTCAACCTGCTCAGCCCGGCGGCGTACAGCTACTTCAAGCTCGTCATCAAGGAGACGCTCTGGAACTCGTCGCGCTATTCGGACCTCATCGCGCAGAAGGGCGAGTCGAGCGGCAGCAAGTTCCAGGTCGCCCTGGGCGAGTTCGCGCTCTATTCGGCGGACGGGCGGCGGCAGAACGTCGGCTTCTCGGACGGCGCGTCCGTGGGCGACCTCCGGCCGGGGGAGGCGTCGTTCGGGACCGACGCGCGGCCCGCGGCCGATGCGGCGCATCCGTGGCGCAGCCAGCTCAGCCCGCTGTTCAACGGCCGCGGGTTCGTCCGATACGAGAAGGACGACGGCACGACGGGGACGGACTCCGCCGAGCTCTACTGCAACAACCCGGGCAACAGGAACTTCAGCCTGGCCGATGCGTCGAGCTGGCTGTCGATCGTCTGCCGCCTGACGAACGCGACGCCCGCGATCGCCTCGTACGACCTGGGCTACACGTATGGGACGGGCACGGGCGGCTGGGGCGCCTGCCGCGTGCCGACGGCATACGCGATCGAGGGCAGCGTGGACGGCCTCGAGTGGGAGACCGTCGCGGCGAACGATGCGGTCGAGGTGCGCGCGGCGGCCGGCTGGCTCAGCGACGGGCATGGCTTCTACCACGACGACGAGGAGTATGGCCATCGCAGCGTGACGGGGAACGGCGACTGCTTCGCGCTGCGCGGCGCGCCGGAGACGCCGCCGCCCTATCTCTCGAACATCTCGGGACTCCTGGTCTCCGGCGGCGCGACCGTGCGCGCGGTCGGCGCGAAGGTCGCGCTTCCGGAGGGCATTCGGGTCACGCTGGACGCGGCGGACTCCTCCGGCGCGACGGTGGACGGGCTTGAGTTCCCCGAGACGGGGACGCTGGACGTGCTCAACTACGACCGGTCGCAGGGCAAGGTCTCGCTGCCGGTCTCCTTCGCCGGCAGCGCGACCTATGCGAATCTGAGGAACTGGACGGTCTGCGTGAACGGCGTGGCGCGGCAGGACGTCCGGGTGCGGGCCTCGAACGGGTCTTTGAAGATCGTTCCGCTCGGCGGCACGATGCTGGTCATTCGCTGAGGAAGAAGAGCAAAAGCCACAGCACAAAGGAAAGCGAAAGAAAATGACGAAGACGAAGGCACTGGCCCTGCTGCTGGCGGCGGCGGCCCTGGGCGCGCGGGGCGCGCAGAACCTGATCCTGAACGGCGACATGGCCGACGAGGCGAAGTTCGCCGCCGAGTGCGTGACGGACGGAGACCGGACGGGGAGGCTCTCGCTGTTCTCCGAGGATCTCACGTGGAACAAGTGCGGCAGGCTCGAAGTCGCCGAGGTTCGGCGCAGCGAGTCCAAGAACTCGGCCGTCGTCAACGCCAACGCCTGGATCGGGATGACCCCGGGGAGCGGGCTGCCGGGCTTCAAGGTCCGCCCCAACACGACGTACGAGTTCTCCATCGACCTGCGCGGCACGCCGAAGCGCGTGCGCGTCGGCGCGCGCACATTCGTCGACGACGACAACTGGCGCGGGGCGGAGAACAGGCTGACGACCGTGAGCATGACGACGATCGGCCCGGACTGGCAGACGTTCCGCGGCACGTTCAAGACGGGTCCGAAGGACGTGCGGTGCTGCCTGCTCGTCCAGATGTGGAGCGACTCGCAGTATGCGTCGGCCTACCAGTACAAGCTCGGCGACTGGGTCCTGTTCGACAACGTGAGCGTCAGAGACCGGCAGGGCGACCTGGAGGCGTTCGCGAAGAGATACGGCCGTCCATTCGCCGTCGCGCCCGTCCCGGCGACGAGCGACATGCGGGTTCCGTTCGTGCCGGAAGAGGTGACGAACCCGCCGGAGACGATCCGCGTCCGGGCGGCCGTGAACGAGCTGAAGGGCGTGCCGCTGGCGCTCGCGAACCTGACGGGCGAGCTGACGGAGTACCGCGTGAGCCTGGAGTCGACGCTGCCCGCCGACCAGTTCACGAACTTCGACGGCGCGAAGGGGCTCGCCGGCTTCTCGGGCGACCGCGTGACGCTGCGCAGGGGCGTGCGGTTCAAGGACAACGACCTCTACGCCGGCAAGCTCCGGATCGACCCGATGCCGAAGATGGACGAGGCGCAGACGCTGACCGTGCCGGCGATGGAGGCGGGGCTCGTGTGGATCGACCTCGACACGACGGACGTCGCGCCCGGCGTCTACAAGGGCCGCTTCCGCGTGCTGTCGCTGACGGACGTCGCGAAGAAGGAGAAGACGGGGCCGGACTACGGCGACTACCGCATCACGTCGCCGGGACAGCGCGACATTCCGTTCGAGCTGGAGGTCCTGCCGATCGTCCTGGACAAGGAGCCGTCCGTCCCGGGCGGCTTCTACACGGCGGCCGCCAGCAAGGAGATGTTCGACCAGCTGGCAGACCTCGGCGGGCGCGAGTTCCTGCTCCCGGTCTGGGCGTTCGCCTTCCGCGAGACGAAGGACGGCGCCGGCTTCGACTCCGCCAAGTACCGTCCCCAGGCCTGGGAGGGCGGCGACGTCCGCCGCGTCGTCCGCGACCACCTCGCGTGGGGACGCGCGCGCAGCGTCCGTCCGACGTTCATGATCGGCTACAGCAGCTGGGACGTCTTCAACAAGATGGCGGGCGACGGGACGCTGGGCGAGGGCAACCTCGCGCGCTGGTGCAGCTGGCTGAAGGCGTCGAAGGCGCTGCTCAACCGCTGCGGCGTTCCGGACTCCGACTACTGCCACGAGCTGGCGGACGAACCCAGGCGCGAGCATCTGCCGGAGCTCCTGGCGGCGCTCAAGGCGGCGAAGAAGGCCGTGCCGGAAGTCCGCTTCGCGATCACGTTCCTCGGCGGCAGCAGTCCGGTGACGCTCGAGGAGCTGGAGGCCTTCGAGCCGTACCTGGACGGCTACATCTTCCACGACAACAAGTTCCTGCGCAACCCCGGCTATCACGCCCACCTCGCGAAGCTGCGGGCGGCCGGCCGCTCGATCACCCACTACACGTGCTCGACGCGCATGACCGAGGACCTGGACCGCGAGTTCCGCCAGAACGCCTGGATGTCCGAGCGGTGGAACCTCACGGGCAACTGGATCTACCAGGGCATCGACGCGCACGGCGGCGCCGGCGCGCCGAACTGGAAGCTCTGCACGTACGGCGGGCTGCTCTACCGCGCGGGCGAGGCGTTCATGCCGTCGATGCGCGCGCTGGCGCTGCGCGAGGGCATGACGGACGTCAAGTACGTCGCCGCGCTGAAGAGGCTCGGGAAGGGCCGCGAGGAGGTGCGGCGGTTCGTCGCGGACGCGGCGGAGCGCGTCGTGTCGAATCCGCCGGGCGGCGACCGCGCGCTTGCGGACAAGGTGCGCGCGGAGACGGCGGACTACATCCTCCGGCTTCAGGGCGGGAACTGACGCTCCGTTGAGTGTGGTACAATATGCGCCATGGAGAAGACCATGGATATCCGTGTTTGTGTCCGCGTCTCGGCGGCGATGCTCCTTGCCTGCGCGCTTGGCCTGCGCGCCGAGGACAATGCGATCGCCGGGGCCATGCCGTGGAGGCTCGGCAACTACGAGGGGCGGCTGTCGTTCGAGACGAACTCCGTGCCCGGGGGCGACCCCTACATAGTCGTGCGCGGCGCGACAAACAAGTGCGACACCGCCTGGAGCGCGGTGTCGGGGAGGATCGCGCTGCCGGCGGGCGCGAGCGAGTTCCTGCTCTCCTTCGAGGCGAGGAGTCCGCATCTCGTCATAGACCCCGGGAAGACCAACGAGAGCTGGAACTCCGCCATCTCCTGGTACGGGGCTGACGGGCGGAAGGTCAAGGTGCAGCCCGTGCTGAGGCACGTGGTCGCCGGCGACGGGCGCTTCCACGCCGTGCGCGAGTGGGGCGCGGTGCCGGAGGGCGCGGCCGCGTGCACCGTCCGGATCGGCTTCGACAGCCCGAACGTCCTGCCCGGGGAGGAGGTCGCATACCGCGGCTTCAGGATGGAGTTCTACGACCGGGCCCATTCGCGCCGGGCGGAGTTCGAGGCGGGCCAGTCCGGCGTTCAGTGGATCCGCGACGCCCTGTACCCCCCGGCCAGGAGGAAGCAGTCGGTCACGCTCCGAGACGACGGCGTCACGCTCATCGACGGCAGGCCGTTCTTCCCCATCGGCATCTACGCCGTGTGCAGGCGCGAGTTCAACGGGATGAGCTTCGACCGGGCGTTCGCGGACCTCGGGGACGCGGGGTTCAACTTCGCCCACACCTACGGCAACTCGTACGACCCGGAGTTCCTCGCCGCCGCGGAGAAGCACGGCTTCCGGCTGTGGGTGCAGGCGCGCATGCCCGACAGGAAGCTGCTCGACGTCGGCCGCTGGAACCCCTCGATAATCGCGTGGTATCTCGGCGACGACACGTCCGAGCACCAGTCCCCGCAGGAGCTCTGCGACAACAACGCCGCTGTGAAGGCGGTGGACCCGACGCGCCTCACCTGCCAGGCCGACCCGGTCGGGGACGGGCTCTTCCTCGTGTCGAGGTACGCGGGCTACGTGCGCGGCACGGACGTGTTCATGCCGGAGATCTACCCGATCCGCGGGAAGGCCGGCGACAGGACGGACGCGACCTGCGTGGCCGTGACGGTGCGCGACATGAAGATCGTCGCCTCCGACGTGCGGAACTTCGGCGAGCCCGGCCGCGCCTACGGGTGCTGGCCGATCCTGCAGTACTTCCAGGGATGGGGCGCCTGGCACCACTTCCCGACCAGGGCGCAGCTCTTCGCGACGTCGTGGGCGGCGATCATACACGGGGCGCACGGCATCACGTGGTACACGTACGGCGGCTTCTTCAGCAAGAAGTACGGCAGGAACAACGAAGGCGTTACGTCCACCCCCGAGCGCTGGAGGAACATCTCCGAGCTCGCCACGAAGATCCGCGACCTCTCCCCGGTGCTGCTCGAGCGCACGCCGCGCGAGCAGCCGAGGGTGACGGTCGTGGACGGCCCGGCGACGGACCCGCTCGGCAGCGAGCCGTCCGTCACCGCGCTCCTCAAGAGGCACGCCGGCAGGGACTACCTGTTCGCCGTGAACGCGTGCCCGGAGCCAGTCACGGCGGAGATCGCGATCCCTGGAGGGGAGGTCGTGCGGCACGCCTTCGAGCCGTTCGGCGTGCTGGTCCCGTAGCGGCGGCCCCGCGGGCGGAGGGCGGTGCGGTGCGCTTGGCGCGCTTATGGTATAATACGCCGCCATGAGAACGGAAATCCTTCCTTCGCTGCTTGCGGCCGACTTCGGGCGCCTTGCCGCCGAGATTGTCCGGGCCGAGGCGTCGGGTGCGGACGCGCTGCACCTCGACATAATGGACGCGCACTTCGTGCCGAACCTCTCGTTCGGGCCCGACGTCGTCGCGCTCGCGAAGAGGGTGTCCCCGGGGCTGCACCGCAACGTGCACCTCATGATGACGAGGCCGGATCTGTACGTGGAGGCCTTCGCGAAGGCCGGGGCGCAGTCGATCCAGGTGCACGTCGAGGCGGACTGCGACGTGCACGGGCTTCTCGGGCGCATACGCGGGATGGGGCTTCGGAACGCCGTCGCGCTGAATCCGGAGACGCCGGCGGAGCGCGTGCTGCCGTATCTCGGGGAGGCGGACGGGGCGCTCGTGATGACGGTGCATCCCGGCTACGGCGGGCAGAGGTTCATCGCCGAGTGCCTTCCGAAGGTGGCCGAGCTCCGCGCCCTCGCGCCGGAGATGGACATAATGGTGGATGGCGGCGTGAACGCCGAGACGGCGCTCGCCGCGGCGAAGGCGGGGGCGAACCAGTTCGTCGCGGGGTCGTACCTGTTCTCGCAGGGGGACATGCGCGCGGCGGTCGACGGGATGCGCAGGGGGCTGGCATGGTGAGAGGGAAGTCTGGGGGGCCGAGCGAGAAGCGCATAGCGGCGCTCGTGAAGTCGCTGCTCGCGGAGCTTGGCGAGGACGTGGAGCGGGAGGGCCTGAAGAAGACGCCCGGGCGCGTCGCGAGGTCGCTCCTGTACCTCACGCGGGGATACCGGCAGAGCGTGAAGGCCGTGGTGAACGGCGCGCACTTCACGAGCGGCACGAACCACATGGTGATCCTCAAGGGCATCGAGCTGTACTCGATGTGCGAGCACCACATGCTGCCGTTCTTCGGGTCCTGCGCGATAGGGTACATCTCCAAGGGGAAGGTGCTGGGCGTGTCCAAGCTCGCGCGCATAGTGGACATGTACGCGCGGAGGCTCCAGATACAGGAGCGGCTCACGGAGCAGGTCGCGGACGCCGTGATGAAGGAGGCCGGGGCGGATGGCGTGGGCGTGGTCATACGGGCGAAGCATCTCTGCATGATGATGCGCGGAGTGGAGAAGCAGAACTCAGAGATGGTCACTTCGGCGGTGCTCGGGTCGTTCCGCGCCGACGAGCGCGTGCGCGCGGAGTTCCTCTCCCTCGTGAGCAACGGATAGGCGCTCGCGGGGCCGTGGACTGCCGCAGACCGCAGGGGAATCAGGAGACAGGGAGGCAAGACAGGGATGGAGAACAAGAGACCGACGCCGCTTTTCATCGTGGTGAGCGCACCGTCGGGGTGCGGGAAGTCGACCCTCATCGACATGCTTCTGCAGGAGTACCACGACCTGCAGTACTCGATATCGTGCACGACCCGCCCCATCCGCGGAAGCGAGGAGGACGGCATAGACTACTACTTCATGAAGGAGGCCCGCTTCAGGGAGCTGATCGCGGAGGGCGCATTCCTCGAGTACGCCGAGGTCCACGGCAACCTCTACGGCACGCTGAAGCGTCCCGTGGAGGAGGTGCTCGCCGAGGGCAACTCCATGATACTCGACATCGACGTCGCCGGGGCGGAGCGGGTGCGCTCCTACGTGAGGGGGCTCCCCCCGGGCGACCCGCTGCGCGTCGGCTACATGGACGTGTTCGTCAACCCGCCAGACATGCAGGCCCTCCGGGAGCGCCTTGAGCGGCGGGGGACCGACGCCGCCGAGGTGATAGAGCGCCGTCTCGCCAACGCCGCGGGCGAGATGGCGCGCGCGCACGAGTACATGTACCAGATCACGAACGACGACCTCGGCATGGCCTATCGGAGGCTGTGCGACCTGATGGACGCGAGGTCCGGCCGGATGTAGCCGATGCCGCGGAGGACGAAGAAGATGAGGGTGCTGCTTGGCGTGACCGGGTCCATCGCGGCCTACAAGGCGTGCGAGCTCGTGCGCCTGCTCGTCAGGGACGGGTGCGACGTGCGGGTCGTGATGACCGCGGCCGCGAGGCAGTTCGTCGCTCCGCTCACGTTCCAGACGCTGTCGAGGAACCCGGTGGGCGTCGACCAGTTCGCGCCGCCGGAGAGGTGGGAGCCGGAGCACGTGGCGCTCGCGCAGGCGGACGTCGCGGTCGTGGCGCCGGCGACCGCGAACGTGATAGCGAAGATGGCGTGCGGGATCGCGGACGACCTGCTGACCTCCACTCTCCTGGCGACCAGGGCGCGGACGGTCGTGGCGCCGGCTATGAACACGGGGATGTGGGAGAACGCGGCGACCCGGGAGAACGTCGCCAGGCTCAGGTCCAGGGGCGTGGCCGTGGTCGAGCCCGCGGACGGCGAGCTCGCCTGCGGCGCGTCGGGGCGCGGCCGCATGGCGGACGTCGCGGACATACTGTCCGCCGTGCGGGCCTGCGGGGGCAATTGACACTGGAGGCATCAGGCAAATGGAAGAATCGGCACTGTCCAACGTACGCAACATCGGCATCGTCGCCCACATAGACGCCGGCAAGACGACCACCACCGAGCGCATACTCTTCTACACCGGCAAGATACACAAGCACGGCGACGTGCACGACGGCAACACCACCACCGACTTCATGGTGCAGGAGCGCGAGCGGGGGATCACCATCCAGTCCGCGGCCATATCCTGCGAATGGAAGGGGCACGCCATCAACATCATCGACACCCCCGGCCACGTGGACTTCACGATGGAGGTGGAGCGCTCGCTCCGGGTGCTCGACGGGGCGGTGTGCGTGTTCTGCGCGGTGGGCGGCGTCCAGCCGCAGTCCGAGACGGTGTGGCGCCAGGCGGACCGCTACTCCGTGCCGCGCATCGCGTTCGTGAACAAGATGGACCGCATGGGCGCGAACTTCATGCGCGTGGTCGGGGAGATGCGGGACCGGCTCAAGGCGAACGCCGTGCCGCTCGAGCTGCCGATCGGCAGGGAGGACTCCTTCGCCGGCGTGGTCGACCTGATCGAGATGAAGGGCGTCGTCTACGACGAGAAGACCGACGGGAAGCAGTTCGTGACGGGGGACGTGCCCGCCGACATGCGCGACGAGGCGGAGCTCGCCCGGGCGGAGCTGTGCGAGAGGGTCGCGGACCTCGACGAGGAGGTGATGGAGCCGTACCTCGAGAAGGGCGACCTCACGGCCGACGAGCTGAGGGGCGCGATCAGGCGCCTCGTCGTCTCGAGCAGGATGGTGCCGGTGCTGTGCGGCACGTCCCTCCGGGACAAGGGCATCCAGCCTCTCCTCGACGCCGTGGCGTGGTATCTGCCGAGCCCGAAGGACCGCCCGCCGGTGCGCGCCACCGACCTCAAGAGCGGCGAGGAGGTGCTTCGCCGGCAGGACGACGCGGAGCTCCTCACGTCGCTCGTGTTCAAGATCGCGACGGACCCGTTCGTCGGGAGGCTGTTCTTCGTGCGCGTCTACGGCGGCGTGCTCAGGAAGGGCGCGAACGTGTTCAACCCGCGCACGCGCAAGCGCGAGCGCGTGATGAAGATCGTGCGCCTCTTCGCGGACGAGCAGATCGAGGTGGACCAGCTCTCCGCCGGGGACATCGGGGCGCTCGTCGGGCTCAAGGAGGCCACCACCGGCGACACGCTCTGCGCCGAGATGAAGCCGTGCCACCTGGAGCGGATCACCGCCCCGCAGCCCGTCATGTTCCTCGCCATCGAGCCGAAGTCCGGCGCCGACAAGGACAAGCTCGTGGATTCGATGAAGGCCCTGGCGGCGGAAGACCCCACCTGCCAGTTCCGCGAGGACGAGGAGACCGGGCAGACGATCCTCTCCGGCATGGGCGAGCTGCACCTGGAGATCCTCGTGGACCGCCTGAAGCGCGAGTTCAAGGTCGCCGCGAACGTCGGCAAGCCGATGGTCTCGTACGCCGAGACCGTGACGCAGGCCGCCGCGAGGCCGTTCACCTTCGACCGCGAGATTGGCGGCAGACGGCACGCCGTCACGCTCACCGTGGAGGTGCGCCCGCTCGAGCGCGGCGCCGGGCGGAAGGCGTCCGTCTCCCGCGACGTGCGCGGCGCGCTCCCCGACCACCGTCTCGTGGAGACCATCGAGCAGGGGCTGATGGACGGCATAATGACCGGGGTGCTGGCGAGGTATCCGATGGCGGACGTTGAGGCCTCCGTGACGGGGCTGGAGATGGTCGATCCGGAGACGTCCGACGAGATCGCCATCCGCGGCGCGGCGGTGATGGGGTTCCGCGAGGCGGCGCTGGCGGCGCAGCCGGAGTTCCTCGAGCCGATCATGAAGCTCGAGATAACGACGCCGCCGGAGTCCGTCGGCGAGGTGCTCGGCGACCTCAACATGAGGCGCGGCACGATCCTCGACATGTCCCAGCGCGACGACATGCAGGTGGTGCACGCGCGCGTGCCGATGGCGCAGATGTTCGGGTACGCGACCGCGGTGCGCTCCCTGACGAAGGGGCGCGCGTCCTACTCGATGGAGCCCAGCGACTTCGCGATAGTGCCGAAGAGCGTGCGGGAGCGGCTGCTTTCGCTGTGACCGACGGACGGGAGGGACGGATTTGGACGCGATGAGGTTCGAGACGCGCGGAGAGGGCGAGACGTGGGACGTGGCGAGGCGCTTCGCGGAGGCGCTGCGCCCCGGCGACGTGGTCTGCCTCGAGGGCGACCTCGGCTCGGGAAAGACCACGTTCACCCAGGGCCTGTGCGCGGCGCTGGGCGCGAAGCGGGCCGTGGTCAGCCCGACGTTCTGCATAGTCTCCGAGCATCCCGCCGAGCGCTTCCTCGTGGTGCACATGGACCTCTACCGGCTCCAGGGCGAGGACGACGTGCTCCAGGTCGGGTGGGAGGACTATCTCTCCCGCGGCGCCGTGCTGGTGGTGGAGTGGCCGGACCGCGCAGGGTCGCTCATCCCTGCGGACGCGAAGCGCGTGCGCTTCTCGTACGGGGACGCGGAGGGGGAGAGGATAATAGAGGTTGAGGGGTTGAGAAGTTGAGGGGTTGAGAGGTTGAGGGGAGAAGGCAATGGCGGGTGAGTATCAGTTCAGTCTGGTTGATGTGAC
>CAVERN010000028.1:0-5856 GCA_963618095.1 bacterium
CGCTACTTCGAGAAGCCGTGCGTGAAGGCGCGCAAGAAATCCGCGCGCGCCCGCATCCGCGCCCGTTCGCGCCGCCGCATGGCGGAGATGTGAGACGGCGCCTTGCGCTTAGTGCGGCGGGGAGGGCGGCAGGCCCGAGCCGGCGCATCGGAACGGCGGGGTCGTCGACCCCGCCGCTTTCTTTTCCCTGGGCACTCCGCTGCCGTGCAACGGATTGCCGGTTGTGGTAAAATACCGCCCGCTTTGAAAGACGAGTTTGACAATGTAGAGGACTGTCTCGCGGCCCTGGCGCGCGGGGAGATCGTCGTCGTGACGGACGACGAGGACCGCGAGAACGAGGGCGACTGCGTCTGCGCGGCCCGCTTCGCCACCACGGCGAACGTCAACTTCATGGCCACCCACGCGAAGGGCCTGATCTGCATGCCCATGTCCGCAGAGTGGTGCCACAGGCTCGACCTGCACCAGATGGTGGAGGAGAACACGGACAGCCATCAGACCGCGTTCACGGTGTCGATAGACGCGGCGACCACGACCACCGGGATATCCGCCGAGGAGCGCTCGATGACGGCGCTCGCCTGCGTGAGGCCGGGCGCGGCCCCGCGGGACTTCCGCCGTCCGGGCCACATGTTCCCGCTTGAGGCGCGCAGGGGCGGGGTGCTCAAGCGCGCGGGCCACACCGAGGCGACGGTCGACCTGTGCCGCCTTGCGGGGCTCGAGGAGGTTGGCCTCTGCTGCGAGATAATGCGCTCCGACGGCTCCATGGCCAGGCTCGGCGACATACGCGAGTTCACGGCGAGGCACGGGCTGAGGCTCATGTCGATCGCCCAGCTCATTGCCTACCGGAGGCGCAACGAGCGCCTGGTGGAGAAGGTCGAGGAGGTCGACATGCCCACCGACTGGGGGCATTTCCGCCTGTCGATGTACCGCTCGCTCGTGACGGGGCTTGAGCATCTTGCGCTGGTGAAGGGCGACGTGGCGGGCGGCGAGCCGGCGCTCGTGCGCGTCCATTCGGAGTGCTTCACCGGGGACGTGCTCGGGTCCGAGCGCTGCGACTGCGGCCAGCAGCTGCACGCGGCCATGAGGATGGTGGAGGGCGCCGGGCGCGGGGCGATCCTCTACATGCGCCAGGAGGGGCGCGGGATCGGTCTTGCGAACAAGCTCCACGCCTACCGCAAGCAGGAGGCGGGGCTGGACACCGTCGAGGCGAACGTCGCGCTCGGCTTCGCGCCGGACCTGCGCGAGTACGGCGAGGGGGCGCAGATCCTCGGGGACCTCGGGATATCCAGGGTGCGGCTCATCACGAACAACCCGAGGAAGATAAAGGGGCTTGCCGGCTACGGCATAGAGATTTCGGAGAGGGTCCCGGTCGTGATCCCGGCGACGGAGCACGATCGGGGGTACCTGGAGACAAAGAGGGTGAAAATGGGCCATCTGCTCGATGCGCCCGCAGCGTGAGAGGGGAGAGATGGAAAGTACAGAGAAGTGTCCATGCGGAAGCGGTTCGGCGTACGGCGAGTGCTGCGGCCCGATCCACGACGGGGCCGTGAAGGCGAAGACGGCCGAGGCCCTCATGAGGGCGAGGTACTCCGCGTACGCGGCGAAGAGGATACCGTTCCTGAAGACGTCCGCAGGCCCGGCGGTGCAGGCGGAGTTCGACGAGAAGGCCTGCCGGGAGTGGGCGGACGCCTCCACGTGGAAGGGCATCGAGATCCTCGGCGTCGACCGCGGCGGCGAGGGCGACGACGAGGGGCACGTGGAGTTCGTGGCGCACTACTCCGCCAACGGCGAGGACGTGGAGCACCGCGAGCGCTCGTACTTCAAGAGGATCGACGGCGAGTGGAAGTTCATCGACGGACGGATCGAGAACGTCGACCCGTATGTGCGCGAGGAGCCGAAGGTCGGCCGCAACGACCCGTGCCCGTGCGGGAGCGGCAAGAAGTACAAGAAGTGCTGCGGCAGGGGGAAGTAGGCGGATGAACAGGCGCGAGCTCGCATCATGCATCGACCACACGTTCCTCGGCGCCGCCGGCGACGCCGGCGCGGTGGAGCGTCTGTGCGAGGAGGCGCGCAGGTGGCGCTTCGCGTGCGCGATGGTGAACCCCGCCGAGGTGGCGCGGGCGGCCGGGCTCCTCGAGGGCTCGGGCGTGCGGGTCGGCACGGTGGCGGGCTTCCCGCTCGGGCAGAGCACGGTCGCGGCGAAGTGCTACGAGGCGGTCGAGGCGGTCCGCAACGGCGCGCTGGACGTCGACTACGTGCTGAACATCCGCGACCTCAGGTCGAAGCCGTCCGAGGCCGTGGAGGAGGACCTCGAGCTGATGAATCTCGCTCCGAAGAAGGTCTGCGACGACGTGGTGACCAAGCTCATCATCGAGTGCTGCTACCTCACCGACGACGAGAAGACGCTCGCCTGCCGGCTCGCCAAGAGGGCGGGCTTCGACTTCGTGAAGACCTCGACCGGCTTCGGCCCCGGCGGGGCGACCGTCGAGGACGTGGCCCTCATGCGCAGGGCCGTGGGGAAGGGGATGGGCGTGAAGGCGGCCGGCGGGATACGCACGCTCGGCGACGCGCTCGGGATGCTTGCCGCGGGCGCGGACCGGCTGGGCTGCAGCGCAGGCGTGGAGATAGTGGGCCAGTGCGCGGGGTGACCGCGGCGCTGCGAACGGAGGGACGAATGGGAGAGATCAGCTTTGAGCCGCCGCGAGGAATGCGGGACTTCTATCCTGAGGACATGGTCTGGCGGAACCGGGTGTTCGACGCGTTCCGCGCCGCCGGCGAGGCGGCGGGGTTCAGCCCGTACGACGCCTGCGTGGTGGAGAGCTACGAGCTCCTCGCGCGCAAGGCCGGCGAGGAGGTGGGGGAGCAGATATACCACTTCCTCGACAAGAGCGAGCGCCACCTCGCGCTTCGGGCGGAGATGACCCCGACCCTCGCGCGCATGGTCGCCGCGCGCCAGCACGAGCTGCGCTTCCCGCTGAAGTGGAACACGATAGCGCAGTGCTTCCGCTACGAGCGCTCCACGAAGGGGCGCAAGCGCGAGCACTACCAGTGGAACTGCGACATCGTCGGGGAGGAGTCGGTGCTCGCCGAGGTCGAGGTGCTCGGCGCGGCGGTCGACGCGCTCCGCCGCATGGGGCTGACGGAGGACGACTACCGGATACACGTCTCGAACCGCGCCCTCCTCTCGGAGCTGCTCGCCTCGAGCGGCATACCCGCCGAGCGCCACGCGCAGGTGTTCCTCGCGCTGGACAAGCGCGGCAAGATGCCGGACTCCGAGATCGCGGCGATGCTCCGGGACGGCGGGGTGGACGAGGCCGGGGTCGAGAAGACGTTCTCGATCATGGGGCTGAAGTCGATCGGGGAGCTGCCGGACGGCGCGGCGAAGGAGCGCCTCGTGGAGCTCTTCAGGCTCGCCGGGATCGCCGGCTTCGCCGGGTGCCTCGAGTTCGACATATCGGTGATACGCGGCCTCTCGTACTACACGGGCATAGTCTTCGAGGCGTTCGACGTGAAGCGCGAGCTCCGCGCGATATTCGGCGGCGGGAGGTACGACAACCTTCTCACCACGATCGGCGGCGACCCCGCCACGGCGGTCGGGCTCGGATTCGGCGACGTGGTGGTGACGGAGCTGCTCAAGGCCAAGTTCGGCGCGGAGGCCCCGGCGCCGAGGCGCGGCGTGTGCGTGGGGTACATGTTCCCGGAGCAGCGCGACGCCGCCATGGCCCTGGCCTGCAGGCTGCGCAGGGAGGGAGAGCGCGTGGACCTCGCGCTCAGGAGGCAGAAGCCGAAGCAGTTCTTCGCCCACGCCGGGGCGGGCGCGTGCGCGAAGGCGGTGTTCCTCGGGCCGGACGACGTCGCCGCCGGCAAGGCCAGGATGAAGGACCTCTCGACGAGGGAGGAGACGGAGATCCCCCTGGCATGAGACGCTGCGCTCTGGCATTCATGGCGGCGGCGCTCGCGCTCGCCGCGCACGGCGACCAGGCGAACGCGATCGTGCGCCTCCTGAACTCGCGCGCCTCCGGCTCGCCCAAGGGCTACGAGGACGCGGCGGCGGAGATCGCGGCGGACGCCGCGGCCGGGAGGCCGCTGCAGGCGTTCGTCCTCGCCCTGGTCTCGAGGGAGCCGGACGCCCCGCCGGCGGCGCGGCTCGACGACGAGACGCGCGAGCGCTACCTCAAGGCGAGCCGGGAGCGGATCGACTCGCTCGCCAGGCGCACGAACAACTCGCTCGCCTGGTATCTGCTGTCGCTTGACACCGGCGACACGAACCTTCTCCAGCGCGCCGCCATCGGCGGGAACGTGCAGGCGATGAACGCCTGGGGCTCCATGCTCGTGAACGAAGCGCTCAGGGCGCCGCGCTCGACCAACGAGATCGCGGCGGCCTTCGCGGACGCGGTGGGCTTCTTCAAGAGGTCCGCCGGCCTCGGGGACGCCAACGGCCTCTACAATCTCGGCATGTGCTACGCGCGAGGAATCGGCGTCCAGCGCAACGACGAGAGAGCGTTCAGCTGCTTCAGGACTTCGGCGGAGAAGGGCCACCCGGAGGCGATAAACAACATCGGATGGTTCTTCCGGGAGGGGCGCATCGTGGGCAAGGACCTCGTCCTCTCCGCCAAGTGGTTTAGGAAGTCCGCAGACTTCCGCAACGCATACGGCGAGTACAACTACGCCCTGGCGCTCCACCGCGGCGAGGGCGTGGAGCGCGACGACGCGGAGGCGGCGAGGTACTTCAGGCGCGCGATGGACGGAGGATGCGTGGAGGCCGTGAATTCCTACGGGCTTGCGCTCCTGCGGGGCGAGGGCGTGGAGAAGGACGTCATCGGGGCGATAAGGGTGTTTGAGCGCGCGGCCGCGGCGGGGTTCCCGCCGGCGATGGAGAACCTCGCGACCTGCTACGAGAGGGGCAGCGGCGTGAAGGCCGACGACAAGAAGGCGATGATGTGGCGGATAAGGTCCAAGGCGGCGCGCGGCGACAGGGCCGCGCAGGCCTGGCTTATGCAGAACGACAAGGAAAGGCAGAGATGAGGAAGGAAGAGAGGACGGGCGCGCAGGCGCTGGTGGATTCGCTCGCGAAGGCCGGCACCGAGGTGCTCTTCGGCTATCCTGGCGGGCAGGCGCTGGACATTTTCAACTGCCTCCCGGAGGCCCCGTTCCAGTTCGTGCTGGGACGGCACGAGCAGGGGTGCGTGCACATGGCGGACGGGTATGCCCGCTCCCTCGGCAAGGTCGGCGTGTGCCTCGTCACCTCCGGCCCCGGCGCTACGAACACGATAACCGGGCTTGCCACCGCCAACATGGACGGCGTGCCGCTCGTGTGCATCACCGGCCAGGTGCCGATGGACCAGATCGGCACGGACGCCTTCCAGGAGGCCGACATGAACGGCATCTGCCGCGCCGTGACGAAGCACAGCTTCCTCGTGCAGAGCGCGGACGAGATCCCCGAGACCGTAGCCGAGGCGTTCTACATAGCGACGCACGGCAAGCCCGGCCCGGTTGTGATAGACGTGCCGAAGAACGTGCAGAGGGGCCTCACGTCCGCGCAGTACCCCGAGCGCGTCTCGCTCAGGGCGTACCATCCGGAGTCGATGGCCACGGCGTCGCAGATGGCGAGGTTCGCGAAGCTCGTCAACGAGGCGAAGAGGCCGGTTCTCTACGCCGGCGGCGGCGTCATCGCCGCCGGGGCGGCGGACGACCTGGCGCGCTTCGCCCACAAGGCGCAGATACCGGTGGCCACCACCCTGATGGGGCTTGGCGCGTTCGACGAGCACGACCCCCTCTCGCTCCGCTTCGCCGGGATGCACGGCACGTACGCCGCGAACATGGCGATAGACCAGGCGGACCTCATAGTCGCGCTCGGAG
>CAVERN010000028.1:5866-14981 GCA_963618095.1 bacterium
CTCGGAGCGCGCTTCTCCGACCGCGTGACCGGCAAGCTCGCCGCGTATGCGCGGCACGCGAAGGTGATCCACGTGGACTGCGATCCGAGCTCGATCGGGAAGAACGTGCCGGCGGACCTCGGGATAGTCGCGGACGTCAAGGACGTGCTCACCACCGTGAACTCGCGGATAAGGAAGGCGGACCACGGCGAGTGGCTGGCGAAGATAGACGAATGGCGGCGCAGGCGCCCCGTGTCGTACAGGCCGATGCACCAGGGCGTGATCATGCCGCAGCAGGTGATCGAGTCGATAGACCGGGCGACCAGGGGCCGCGCCGTGATCGTGACGGACGTGGGGCAGCACCAGATGTGGTCTGCGCAGTTCTTCCGCCACAACCGCGCGAGGCACTTCCTCACGTCCGGCGGCATGGGCACCATGGGCTTCGGCATCCCGGCGGCCATAGGCGCGGCGATCGCGCGCCCGGACCACAAGACCGTGGCCGTGTGCGGCGACGGCGGCGCGCAGATGACGTTCGAGGAGGTGGTGGTCGCCGTGGAGCACAAGCTCCCCGTCACGTTCGTGGTGCTGAACAACGCCTGCCTCGGAATGGTTCGCCAGTGGCAGGAGCTCTTCTACGGCAAGCGCTACTCGGGGTCGATACTCTCCGTGAAGGGGCGCCTCGCGAACGAGCGCCTCGAGCAGGACCTGAAGTACGACTATCTTCCGGACCTCAAGCGTCTCGCGGAGGCGCATGGGGCCGAGGCCTACCGCGTGATAGATCCGGCGAAGCTCGACTCCACAATGCGCAAGGCCATAGCCTCGAAGCGCACCACGTTCGTGGAGGTGATAGTCGAGCCGCGCGCGAACGTGTACCCGATGCAGCCCGGCGGCCAGCCGGTGGAAGGAATGATCTTCGGATGAAAGAGCAGACATACAGGCTGAATTGCTACGTGGAGAACAGGCCCGGCGTCCTGGCGAGGATTGTCGGCCTGATTTCGGGCCGCGGCTACAACATACAGACGCTTTCCGTCGGCCCGACCGAGGACGGCACCGTCTCGCGGATGAAGATCGACGTGCTTGGCGGGGAGCGGGAGGTCCGGCAGATAACGCTCCAGCTCCAGAACCAGGTGAACGTCATAGAGGTGACGTCCAGGCGCCGATAGGGGCGGAAGGGAGGCTCCGGTGAAGGCTTTTGTAGTTGCGATGGACTGCGAGGCGGATGCCGTCATCCGCAACATGGCGGACTGCGAGGAGTCGACCATGTTCGGCCGCAGGGTCGTGAGGGGGCGGATCTGCGGCGAGGCCACGGCGATTGTCGTCGCCGGCGTGGGGAAGGCGAACGCCGCGGCAGGCGCCCAGCTTGCGATCTCCTCGCTCGGCGCAGACGCGCTCCTGAACGTGGGCGTCGCCGGCGGGCTCGTGGAGGGGATGAAGGTCGGCGAGGTGTACCGCGTGGCCCGCGTCGTGCAGTACGACTTCGACCTCTCTAAGGTGAACGGCACTCCGATAGGAACCCCCAACGAGTGCTCCGGCCCGTTCTTCGAGCTGCGCCAGGCCGGCCCCTGGCCGGACGCGACGGTCGCGACGGGCGACAGGTTCACCGACGACGAGGGCGAGGTCGCGTTCCTGCGCCGCGAGTTCGACGCGGGGATCCGCGAGATGGAGCTCGGCGCGATCGCCCACGTTGCCTACCGCGCCGGCGTGCCCCTCTACGCCTGGAAGGCGCTGTCGGACGTCGCAGGCCTGGGCACGATGTCCGGTCAGTATGCCGTGAACCTGAAGCGCTGCCTCGGGATCCTCTCGGGCGAGATAGTGGCGATGTTCCGCGCCGCATGATCCTGGGCGACACCATCGCCGCGATCGCGACGGCCCCGGGTCGGGGCGGCGTCGCCGTGGTGCGCGTGAGCGGCCCCGACGCCTGGGCGGTCGCCGGGAGGGTGTCCGGGCGGAGGATCTCGGACGGAGATGTCGGGCGCTTCTTCTTCTCGAAGTTCATGTCCGCGCCGGACGCCGCTTCTCGCGGCGGCGGAGGGCGCGTTGCGGACAGCGGGCTCGTGCTCGTGTTCAGGGGCCCCAGATCCTACACGGGCGAGGACGTGGTGGAGTTCCATGGCCACGGCGGGAGCATCCCCCCGCGCCGGGTGCTCGACGCGTGCCTGGCCGCCGGGGCGAGGCCGGCCGGCCCGGGGGAGTTCACCGAGCGCGCGTTCCTCAACGGGAAGATGGACCTTCCGGCGGCGGAGGCGGTCATGGACCTCGTCGACGCCCGCACGGGCCGCGCCGCCGAGGACGCGCAGGCGCGGCTCCGAGGCGCGCTCTCGCCGGCGTACGCGCGGCTCTACGACGAGCTGGTGGGGATGTCCGCCCAGGTCGAGCACCTGCTCGACGTGAGCGAGGACGAGATTCCGGACGGGACGATGGAGTCCGTCGCGGACGGAGCGCGCGACGCCAGGCGCAGGGTCGCCGCCATGCTGTCCACCGCGCACGAGGGGAGGGTGCTTCGCGAAGGCGCGCTCGTCGTGATCGCGGGCGCGCCAAACGCCGGGAAGAGCTCGCTCATGAATGCGCTGCTTGGCGAGGGGAGGGCGATAGTCTCCGCGGTCGCGGGCACGACGCGCGACTCCATCGAGGAGTGCCTGGACATCGGCGGATGGCCGGTGCGCCTCGTCGACACCGCCGGACTCCGCGAGACGCCTGATCCCGTTGAGGCGGAGGGCGTGAGGCGCGCCGCCGGGCTCATCGACGGGGCCGACGTGGTCGTCGCCCTGGACTGCGACATCGCCGGCGCGATAGCGGTTCACGCGAAGTGCGACCTCGACGCCGCCCCCGCCCAGGGCCGCGCATCCGGCAGGGACCGCGCACCGCTGCGAATCTCGTCAAAGACCGGGGAGGGGCTTGACCTGCTCAGGCGCGAGATCGTCTCTCGCATCGAGGCGCTTGCCGCCAGGCCTTCCGATGCGGCGGCCGACGTCACGGCGCGGCAGGTGTCGCTGCTTGAGAGAGCGCGCGCCGCGCTCGGCGAGGTGGACGCATCCGAGCCGGTTCTGGCGGCGAACTCGCTCAGGCGCGCCGCGGAGGCCGTCGGCCGGATCGTCGGCCGGATCTACTCGGAAGACCTCCTGGAGTCCGTGTTCTCCCGCTTCTGCGTGGGCAAGTGAAAAAGCGGCGGGGCCGTTCGGCCCCGCCCTTACGGCGCCTTGCGCCCTACTGGATCTCGATCTTCTTCGGCTGCATTTCGGGCCGCTTCCTTATCGTGACCGTGAGCACCCCGTTCTCGATCTTGGCCGAGAGGGACGAGAGGTCCGCCCTCTCCGGAATCTCCGCGCTCATGGCGTAGTTCACGTTCTCGAATTCGGCGGCGACCTGCTTGAAGCCGGCCGGGTTCTGGTGCTTCGCGTGGGTCTTGAGCGTGAGCGTCCTGCCCTCCACGTGCAGGTCGGCGTCGCCCTTGCCAACGCCTGGCACCACGAACTTCAGCTCATATTCCTCCGGGCGTTCGGTGAGCGTTGCCGAAGGGACCACATATTTCTCCTCGTTCATTTCGATTCCTCCTTTTCAGTCGTTTGGTTCTATCCTTCGATCGCGATGTGCCGTATGCCGGCCTTTTCCGCCTTCGGGAGCTCGATCCTGAGTATGCCGTTCGTGAACTTCGCGTTGGCCTTCTCGGGATCGACCCTGAACGGCAGAGCCAGGCGGCGAGACCAGGCGGGCTGGGCGGCCGTCTGCTTGCCGGTGTCGGCATCCGTCGTCGCGGCGGGCCTGTCGGCTATGACGACCGCCTGCGGCTCGAGCGTGAGCTCTACGTCCTTTGCCGTCTTGCCGGGGAGCAGCAGGTCGATTATCGCGGCGTCGTCGTCGAGGAACACGTTGACGGGCGGGAAGTGTCCGCAGGCCCTCGCCCTCATGTCCTTGAACGCCTTGCTGTCCGCATCAAGCAGGTCGCTCAATATGTTCCAGGGATCTATGTTCAGCAGTGTATTCATTCATTTGCTCCTTCCTTTTGTTTCACACGCCAGCATGTAAGCAACCGCTGTGCCAAGGTGCGCGCGGACGCGAAAGCCGCGCCGAGTGCGCCAGTCTGGCGCACCCGGCGTGACATTCTGTGCCATCTGCGCAGCCTCGACCCCGCCGCGAGGCTCTCGGAGGTTTGAGGGGCGAAGCGCTTTCGGTGGAAGGCGATCAAGCAAGCATGCCCGCGCTTGTCTGTCGTTTTAGCGCGGAGCATGGAGATATTGGAAATAACATGTTGTCGAGCCTATAACTTTCCGTTTCGGCCTATAAGCCGCATATTGTTGGCAATAACACAAAGTTGTGATTATTTGGTACAATACTGTCGTCTCTGTGGGGTGCATGCTCCATGGGGGTGTGCCTCGGCGTGTCGATGGGGAGACATGAAACGGAATCGTCGCTGGACGATGGCAGGGGTGAAACATGGATAAAGCGGGGAGGAACGTATTGCCATGAAGATTGCAAAGTTTGCGGCCGCTCTCGTCTGCGCTGCCGCGGTTTCCGCTTCGGCGTCCGCTTCGACCTTCGTCGTCAACTTCGATCCCGCCGCGCCGGCGAACACGAACGGGTGGGATTTCGGCTGGTCTGCCGAACAGGCAAGGACGTTGCAGCTGCCAGGGGGACGCAAGCTGACCGACGACAGGGAGACGCCTCCCAGCATAGCGAGCCCGCTCTATGCGAGCCGGATCATGGACGTCGCTATCTCCTTCAAGGGCAGCGGCGTGGGCAAGGAGAACGAGGCGTCGCTCGTCCTCTCCGGCCGCGCCTCGGCAAGCGAGGAGTACCGGGACCTCTTCACCCTCGTCGGCATTCCGGGCTCGCTGACGAACCTCGCGTCGGCGGCGATCGCCTCGGCTCTCGAGGCGTTCGCCTGCCATCAGATAAGGATCTCGTACGAGAAGAACCCCAAGGGGACTCTCGTCGTCTCGGCCGTCACCATCGTCGACGACGCGATCCGGGCGGAGACGCCCACGAACCTGCGCGCCGTGGAGAGCGTCTCGGACGGCGGGCCCAGCCGTTCGTTCACGGTCAGCTGGGATCTCCCGGAAGGCGTCTCGGTAAGCGAGTACCAGATCTTCAGCGCCACGACGGGCGGAGGGATCGAAGACTCGCAGCCCGTCTGGCGGGAGACCTTCGGCGGCGTGCCGGCCCGCGCGACGGCCAGGCAGGTCACCGACGCGTCAATGCTGGAATGGGGGCTTGGAGGATGGGAGTTCGACGCCGTGTCCCAGAAGATCGAGGGCGCGCTGCTCGTAGGAGGGGACAGCGACAGGGTGGGTACGCTCGTCACGCCGCCGCTCGGCCAGGACATCGCCGCCGGGCACTGCCTGATGGTCCGCGCCTGCAAATACGACACGACGTCCGGCGGACATCTTCCGGTCTCCCTCGTCTCCGGGACGGAGACGAATCTCCTGGGCACCGTCGCCCTCTCCTCCCAGTCTGAGCTCCTCTATGTCCAGCAGCTGCCCGCGCTCGCCGCGACCGACCGGCTTCTCCTGCGCCCGCGCGCCGTCGATGGCGTGAAGAACCACAAGGCGGTCATCGACGACATCGCGATCTGCAGGGGTTTCGTCCCGGAGTTCGTGACGACCAACAACGCGACGTCGTGGTCGAGCACGGATGCGACGAGCATGGATTTTTCGGTCTCGGAGAAGGGGGTGGCCCTGCTGTTCCGCGTCCGGTCCGTCTATGGCGAGGAGAGGTCGGAATGGTCGGAGACGGTCCGGCTCGACGCTCTGGCGGCCGCGGCGGCGAGCGATGGCGATGCGGGCGACGGCGCTTCGGGGGGCGGAGATGGAGGGGATGGCGCGGCGAAGGCCGACGCGCCGACGAATTTCCGCGCGGGGGTCCTGCCCGACGGGAGAGTGCGCCTCGGATGGACTTCGCCGGGCGGCGCGACGAACGTCCGCCTTCGCGTCTGGTCGGTTGCAGGGCGGGGCGGCCTCGCCGATGCGGAGGAAGGAGACGTGCTCTGGCGCGAGACGTTCGCCGGAGCGCCGGCGACGAACAGCGTCGTCAAGGTCGACGGCGACGAGAAGCTCGACAGATACACCGACGGAGGCGCGGGCTCGTGGGACCTCCAGAAGAGCGCACAGGTGTCGCTCTCGCCGGACGCCTCGTCGGTCAAGATCGGGACGGGCGACAGCCCCGGCGCCCTCGTCTCGAGGCCGCTCGGCGTTTCGGGCGAAGGCCTCTCGCTCGTTGTGACGGCGAAGCGCGGATCGGGGAGCGAGAACTCCGGCGTCGTGCTTCGCGCCGCGCTGCTCTCCGACTCCGGCCGGTCGACGAACGAGATCGGGACGGCGGCGATGGCGCGGGAGTTCGCCGAATGCGCCTTTGCGGTCCCCGGGACGCTGGCGGGGGACGAGTCGCTGCTGCTGAGGTCGGAGATCGCCTCGCCGAAGGACGGGCGGATCATCCTCGACGACGTCGCGCTCGTGCGCGCCTACGTGCCCGCTGTCGCCAGCACGAACGAGGTGGCGCTCGTAGACCTCGGCGAGGAGGCCGACGAATACGAGCTTGACGCGGCGGACGCCGTCCGCTACGCCGCGCTCTGCGCGCAGGACGCGTCTGGCGGGACGAGCGACTGGACGGAGACGCTCGTGCTCGATCCCGCGGCGATCGGCATCTGGTACGACCATCATCTCACGCTCGGCCGCGGCGGCGTATCCGCGAAGTTCGACCTTGCGGCGATCTACGACGCGAAGAAGACGAAGCTCGACGTCGCGCACGAGCCGTTCCGGTTCCTCGTCGACGGAGTCGAGCAGCTGCACATCAGCAACAACAAGGACGTGGCGAAGGTGACGTCCGTCGGCGTCTACGCCTGCACGAACGTCTTCGGGCGCGACTGGATCGTGGTCGTCCCGAGGGCAGCCGAGAGGAAGAGCGACGTCAAGGAGGCGGAGATGCGCGTCGCGATCGAGACGGCGGCCTCGGTCGCGCGGAAGGTGGCGATCTCCGGCACGTTCGCGCAGCTCGCGGCCTCCAACAACGTCGAACGCGCCCTCCTCTTCCAGTGGCGGTGGATCGCGGAGGGATTCGGAGAGTCGGAGTGGACGCCCTTCGGCTCCTACGCGACCCGGTATACGTCCGCCGACGTCTCGCCCGCCCTGTCTGCGACGGTCGAGGGGGTGGCGGCGGAGGCGTCGCTGCGGCGCGCGGACGGGACGCCGATCCCCAGGGGCGCGCGGGTCGAGGTGCGCGTGCTCAGCCAGCGCGGCGAAGGGCAGAAGGAGGCGCCGCTTGGTTTCTGCGACTTCGGCGTCCAGGCGGAGAGCGCCGGCCGCGCCTTCACGATCGTGGTTCGGTAGCCGAGCCCAGCCTTGTCCGCGCTGTGGTGTGGTATAATCGCTCCATGAGAAATGCTATGCTCAGTCTGCGGAACGGCGCTTCGGACGCCCCGGTCCGCCTGTGATGGAGAATGCGGAATGAAGGAAGAGTGGGTCGATCTGCAGGTGAACGGATATGGCGGCGTTGACTTCAACGCGCCCGGTCTCACGGTCGAGAAGGTGGCGGCCGTGACTGACCGGCTTGAGTGCGACGGCACCTGCGGCTATCTCCCGACGATCGTCACCGGCGACCCCGAGACGACGGTCGGGACTCTCCGCGTGATCGCCGAGGCGCGCAGGAGGAGCGCCCGCTGCGAGCGCAACATCCTTGGCGTGCATCTCGAGGGCCCGTTCATCTCCCCGGAGATGGGGGCGGTCGGCACGCATCCGATCGAATGGGTGGCGAAGCCCTCCAGCGAGCTCTTCGGACGGTTCCAGGACGCCTGCGGCGGGCTCGTGAGGCTCGTCACGGTGGCGGCGGAGGTGGCCGGGATGCCGGAGTTCGTGAAGAGCCTCTCCTCCCAGGGCGTCGTGGTGTCGCTTGGGCACCAGATGGCCGCGACGCCCGAGGAGATAAGGCCCTGCATCGAGGCCGGGGCGAAGGCCTTCACGCACCTCGGCAACGGCATTCCGAACATGATCCCCCGGCACGACAACATCATATTCACGGCGCTCGCGGAGGATCGCGCGAGCGTGATGTTCATCCCGGACGGCCACCACCTGCCCGACGCGATGCTGAAGGTCTACACGCGCGCGGTGCCGCTGAGAAGGCTCGTCGCCGTGTCGGACGCGCAGTACCCGGCGGGCATGCCGCCGGGCGAGTACGAGGTGTGCGGCGCGCATGCGCGGCTCGAGCCGAACGGTCTGCTGTGGAATCCGTCCAGAAACTGCCTCGTCGGGGCGACCACCCCGATGGCGGCGATGATGAAACTGCTGCGGGATCGCATAGGTCTCTCGATGGAGGAGTGCATCGCCATCGGGCGCGACAACCCGCGCGCACTGATAGGCGCATGACGCCGGGAATCACGAGGAAATGAAGAAGATGGCAGACATCACCCCGAAGTCGTTCGCGGAGTACGGCGACGACGTCTTTTCGGAGAAGGTCATCGAGCGGCTCCTCCCGAAGGGGGTCGCCGCGAAGCTGCTCGCGACCATGCGGGACTCGAAGCCGCTTGACCCCAAGATAGCGGACGCCGTCGCCGGGGCGATGAGGGACTGGGCGCTCTCGAAGGGCGCGACCCACTTCACGCACTGGTTCCAGCCGCTGACGGGCGGCACGGCCGAGAAGCACAACAGCTTCATCGAGTCGACCTCGCCATCCTCCCTGGAGGTCGAGTTCTCCGGGAAGAACCTCATCGGCGGCGAGGCCGACGCGTCGTCCTTCCCGTCCGGCGGGCTCCGCTCCACGTTCGAGGCGCGCGGGTACACCGCCTGGGACCCGACGTCCCCGGCGTTCATCAAGCGCCACGAGAACGGGGCGACGCTCTGCATCCCCACAGTGTTCTGCTCGTATACGGGCGAGGCGCTCGACTCGAAGACCCCGCTGCTGCGCTCCGTGCAGGCCGTCTCCCGGGCGACGGAGCGGCTGATGGCGCTCTTCCGCCAGCCCAGGGCGCACGTGTCCGTCACGCTCGGGGCGGAGCAGGAGTACTTCCTCATCGACCGCGCGTACTACATGAAGCGTCCCGACCTCCTGCAGACGGGGCGCACGGTGTTCGGCGCGGCCCCCGCGAAGCACCAGCAGCTCGACGACCACTACTACGGGTCCATCCGCCCGCGCGTGCTGCGCTTCATGCAGG
>CAVERN010000029.1:0-14808 GCA_963618095.1 bacterium
CGCCGATCGCGATCCCGATGCTCTGCGGCGTGTTCGTGCGCGGCTTCTCGAAGCGCTCGGGGCTGTGCGGGCTCGTGGGCGGCATCGCCGTCGGCCTCGCGCTCTTCGCGCTCGGGTCGGCCCCGTCGCTCGCCTACTGGCGCGAGATGGTGTGGATCTTCCCGTCCACCGCCGTGGCGACGGTGGCGTTCATGGCGCTGGGGTCGCTCGTCCTTCGGGACTCTGCGGCGGAGCGCGCCGAGGTGGAGTCGTTCATGGACCGCATTGGCGCGCCCGCGCCGGACGCGGGCCGATAGCGCGCGAGGAGGCGTTTCCTTGGATGCGATAACGATGGAGTACCGGGTGCCGTATGCGGACACCGACCAGATGGGGGTCGTCTACTACGGCAACTACCTCACGATATTCGAGCGGGCGCGCAACGAGCTGATGCGGGCGTGCGGGTACACGTACCGCGAATTCGAGCGGGACGGCTTTGCGCTTCCGGTCACGCACGCGGAGGTGGACTACAGGCGTCCGGCGAGGTACGACGACGTCCTCGAGGTGAAGGCGTACGTCTCTTCGCAGCGTGGCGTGCGCCTCGAGATCGCCTGCGAGGTGCGGCGCAAGGGCGAGGAGACCCTGCTGGCGTCCGGCTTCACGAGCCACGCCTTCGTGTCCGCGAAGGACTTCCGTCCGGTTCCGCCGCCGTGTCGGTTCCTCGAGGCCATCGGCATCGGGCCGCGCGTAGGGGGCAGATGATCATATCCGTTTCAGATCCGTGCCGTCCGCTGCCGCTCGAGCTCGGCGCGGGGCGTCCGCTCGAGGTCGAGGTCGGCTGCGGGAAGGGGCGCTTCCTCACGGGGCGCGCCGCCGCCAACCCGGGCGCGGACTTCCTGGGCATCGAGAGGATGCTCGGCAGGGTGCATTCCTTCGACGACAAGTGCCGCCGGCTTGGGATCGGGAACGCGCACGTGCTCCGCCTGGAGGCGCTCTACGCGTTCTGGTACCTGCTGCCTCCGCACGGGGTGCGGGCGGCGTACGTGTTCTTCCCCGACCCCTGGCCGAAGAGGCGGCACCACAGCCACAGGCTGTTCGGCCCGATGTTCATCCGGGCGCTCTGGAAGCGTCTGGAGAGGGGCGGGCGCCTGGAGTTCGCCACGGACCACGCGGAGTACTTCCAGTATGTGACGGAAGAGTGCTTCCCTCCGTTCGAGGGCGGGGACGCTCCCCTGTTCAGGCGGGTCGCGCCGATGGAGCGCGGGCCGGAGGCGTGGACCGAGTTCGAGACGCGGTTCCGCGGCCAGGGGCTTGCGATACACTCCGCCGCGTGGGAGGCGCTCGCGCACGAGGACTACGAGCTCGAGCCGATGAAGGTCGCGCCGGAGGACGAGCCGAGGGCGGGCGTCGCCCGCCGCGTCGGCGGGGAGTGGACGACGGAGCTGGCGGAATGAGGTACCGGCTCAGGTCTCTGTTCAGCTCGATCCAGGGCGAGGGCCGGAACACCGGCCGCCCCGCCACCTTCGTCCGCTTCGCCGGGTGCAACCTGAACTGTCCGTGGTGCGACACGGAGAAGACCGTGAAGAAGACGCTCTCGCTCCAGGAGCTGCTCTCGGAGGTGCGCCGCCTCGGCAACAGGATGGTCGTGGTGACCGGCGGCGAGCCCACCGTCGTGCCGGGCCTGGCGGAGGCGCTGGAGGCGCTGAAGGGCGACGGCCGCTGGCTCGCCCTGGAGACGAACGGGCTGCGCGACGTGCCGGAGCTCCGGATGTTCGACTACGTGGCCGTCTCGCCGAAGTTCTTCTACGCCTCCCGCTACGCGGAGCATTCGATGGTGCGGCGGGCGGACGAGGTGCGCATCGTCGCGGAGAGCGAGGACATGGCCGGGTTCTGCCGCGCGATGCGCGAGCGGATCCAGGCCACGGACTACTTCGTGTCCCCCCTCGAGGAGGGCGGCAAGATCCACTACGGCCGGGCGTACAAGCTGATGCAGAGGCTCAACTCCGGCGGGGCGCGCGGCGGCGAGGCGCCCTGGCCGCCGTGGGCGCTCTCCATACAGACGCACAAGGTGCTGGGGCTCAGGTGAGATGAAGTGGATCCTCTACAACGCGCTCTTCGCCGTCGCGTACTGCGCGATGCTGCCCTCGTTCCTCCTGAGGATGAGGCGCCGGGGCGGATACCGCGCGCGCATGGGAGACAGGTTCGCGAGATATCCCGCCGAGGTCGCGGAGGCGTTCGGGCGGCGCCGCGCCGCCGGGCGGTGCGTGTGGGTGCACGCCGTGAGCGTGGGCGAGGTGCAGGTCGCGGGGCAGCTCATGAGGGCCCTGCGGGAGGTCGTGCCGGACGTGTGGTTCGTGCTCTCCACCACCTCCTCCACGGGCTGGCGCACGGCCGAGCGCGTGGTCGGGCCGGGCGACGTGCTGATATACAACCCGCTCGACTTCCCCCCCCTGGTGCGGCGGGCGCTCGGCCTGGCGAGGCCGCAGGCCATAGTGCTCACCGAGACGGAGATATGGCCCAACTTCATCCGCGAGGCCTCCGCGCGCGGCGTGCCCGTGTTCCTCGCGAACGCCCGCATATCGGACCGCAGCGCGCCGCGCTACCGGGCGATGCGCTGGTTCTTCGGCGACGTGTTCCGCCGCTTCGCGAGGATATACGCGCAGAGCGACATGGACGCCGCGCGCCTGGTCGCCGCCGGGGCGGACGCCCGGACCGTGGAGGTGACCGGCAGCTTCAAGTTCGACGTCGCCAGGCGCGACCCCGCCAAGGAGGCGGAGATGCGCGAGTGGGTCGGCGGCGGGCGCGTGCTCCTCGGCGGAAGCACGTGGCCGGGCGAGGACCAGGCGCTGCTGCGCCTGTGCCCGGACCTACCGGACGACGTGAAGCTCGTGATCGCGCCGCGCCACTTCGAGAAGGCGGACGCCGTGGAGGCGAACATCGCGGCGGCGGGCTTCGCGTGCGTGCGCCGTTCGCGGGGCGACTCCGCCCCGGCGGACGGCCCGCGGGCGGTGTACCTGGCGGACACGGTCGGGGAGCTGATGGGGCTCTACGGGATATCGTCCGTGGCGTTCGTCGGCAAGAGCCTCTGCGAGCACGGCTCGCAGAACATGATCGAGCCGTGCCTCTGCGGGGTGCCGACGGTGGTCGGCCCGTTCACGGAGAACTTCCGCCCGGTCATGAGCGACCTGCTCGCCGCCGATGCGGTGGTGCAGGTGCGGGACGAGGCGGGGATGCGGGAGGCGGTGCTCTCGCTCCTCCGCGACGCGGAGCGGGCGGGGCGGCTCGGCGCGCGCGCCGAGGCGGCGGTTGTCAGAAGGAGGGGGGCGACGGGAAGATGCGCGCAAGGCATTTCGTCATACCTGGGCTGATCGCCGCGTACGCGGTCGCCGGCGCGGTGGCCACTCCGCGCCTCCGGCACGCGTGGTGGTACCTGCAGGAGGACGCGAACAGGCGCTTCTCCGAGCTCTGCGCCCTGTCGGCGGCGAGCGCGGCGTTCCCGTGGTGCGTCCGGTACGGCGTGGACGCCTGCCGCAACCTGAGGTCGCCCGGGCTGCCGTCCAAGGTCGACCACCGCGTGTTCGCGCTTGCGACGGGCGTGGAGCCGTCCGAGGCCGAGGCGATAGACGCGAGGTCGATGTGCGCGGGGAGGTTCAAGGCCGCGCTCGAGAGGTACGGCGCGAGGCACGGCGGATACAGGCTGTGGTGCTACGGGCGGTTCTCCTACTGCCTCACTCCGCCGGTCCGCGTTGAGTTCGGCAAGGTGCTGGAGCGGTTCTCGGACGAGAGGCTCTTCGAGTCGTTCGCCGCCTCGCGCATCTACTCCCCCGCCGCCCTGTTCGCGTGCTACGTGGGCGACGACGCCGCCGTCGCGCCGGCGTTCTCCGGGCTCCCGTCGTACGGCGCGCTGCGCGGCGCCCTCGCCTCGCTGCGGATGCACTTCCGCCCGGCGCCGTCCGGCGCCGGCGCGCGGGTGAACGTCTCGCGCTTCACCCCGTTCGACGTGAAGTTCCCCGAGTGGCTCTCCCGCGGCGGCGCGGACGCGGCGGTGTTCATCGGCTTCGAGGACAGCTACGGCACGGTGCAGGAGGCGCGGCGCGAGGCGCTGATCGGCTTCGACAGCGCGGACGGCGGCGCGGCGACGAACGCCGTCGCCTGCTGGGCCAACGCCGCGTCGGCGAACCCGGCGGACCCGCTTCTCCTCGAGCTCGCCGACGCGCTGGACTTCGAGGCGAGGGCCTACCTCGCCGTCGGCAACGCGAACGGCGCGCTGGCGTGCTACGAGCGCCGCATCGAGGTGTTCCCGCGCGACGTGGCGGCGATACACAACTTCGGCGTGTGCCTCAAGAAGGCCGGCCGCCCGGAGCTCGCCGCCAGGGTGTTCGCCCGCGCGGTGGAGCTCGACCCGCTCCGGGACGAGCACAGGCTCGAGCTCGTGGACTGCGCCGAGGCCGGGGGGCATCCGGACATCGCGGTGCGGCAGATCGACGTGCTGCTCAGGCGGCATCCGGACGACCTCGAGCTGAAGAAGCGTCGGGCGAGGATCCTCGTGCAGTCCTATCTCGACGGGAAGCGGAACGGCGGCGGCGGCCGGGGCGGGGACGCCTCTCCGTCGAGGTACCTTGAAGGGAGGGAAGGAAGATGAGGACGAGGGTGTTGGTGAAATCATTCTGCGGCGTCGCGTGCGCGGCGCTGGCCGTGTGCGCGGCCGGGTGCTTCACGCTGAGCGAGACGGCGTTCCCGCAGACGGCCACGACGCAGGTCCCGGAGGGCAAGTCGCTGTCCGTGCGGCTGAAGGGCTTCAGGGCCACGGTGGTGGAGTACGCGTCGGCGTACGGGTACGACACCGTGTGGGTGGAGGGGCATCCGAGAGGGCGGCACGGGTGGCGGCCGGGGCACTACCGCACCGTGATGTCCACGGTCTACGTGCCGAGGGCCGTGGAGACGGACGCGTTTGCCGAGCGGGCGAAGACGCTCGCGGAGACGGCGGGGCTGACGACGATGGCGGAGAGGCCGGACTACGTCGTGGACGTGTCGTTCGGCGGGCCGTTCGTCAGCGACGACGAGTCCGGCGTGAGGGCGCTCTGGCTCGTGCTGTCGCTCTTCTCCGCGGACTGCGTCGCGAACACGTGGTCCGCGAGGCTGAAGATATACGACAACTCCACGGGCCGGCTCGTCTTCCACCGCGACTACTCCCAGCGCTACGAGGCCGTGGTGTGGGGCCCGATCCCGCTCTTCAGCCCGGCGGGGTCCTCGAAGACCTCGGAGAGCGCGATCCAGGGATGGTGCCTCTCCGCCCTCACGGACCGGGTGATGGCCGAGGCGACGGCGTTCCTCGCGCCGAAGGCCAGATAGTGGTATAATCGCGGGCAGTTGCAGGGGGCATGCCTTCCATGGGCGAGACGATAGACTTTCACACGCACAACTTCCCGGACGCGCTGGCGCCGCGGGCGCTGGCGGCGATGTGCCAGAAGCTCGAGGGGCGCCTAGAGCCGTTCGGCGACGGGACCGTGGCGAGGCAGCTCTCCGACATGGACGCCTCCGGCGTCGGCATGGCGGTGGTGTGCCCGGTGGCCACGAAGCCGTCCCAGTTCGAGGTGATCCTCGACCGGGCGAAGGCCGTGCGCGACGGGGAGCTCGGCGAGGAGGCGGCGAGGCGCCTGGTGCAGCTCTGCTCCGTGCACCCGGCCGACCCGGACTTCGCGTCCCACGTCTCCCAGGTCGCCGCCGCCGGCTTCAGGGGCGTGAAGGTCCATCCGTTCTACCAGGGCTTCAGGCTTGACGACCCGGCGGTGTTCCCCTACTTCCGGGCGGTGCGCGACGCGGGCCTCTTCGTGGTCTCCCACTGCGGGATCGACCTCGGGTTCATGGACGCGCCGATGTCCTGCGGCCCCGCGCAGGTCGCGGCGCTGCTGAGGGCCGTGCCGGGGCTGGTGTTCGTGGCGGCGCACCTGGGCGGGAGCGGCGGGAACCCGCCGCGCGCGACGGACGAGCTCCTGGAGTTCGGCACCTGCCTCATCGACACGGCGCTCGTCAACGTCTGCGACGAAGACCGCGAGTGCCGCCGCGTGATGTCCGAGTGGCCGGCGGAGCGGGTGCTCTTCGCCACGGACTACTTCTGGCGGGACGAGAGGCGCATCGCCGAGTGGGTGCGGCAGTGCCGCCCGGACCCCGCGGAGCGGGAGATGATCTTTTCGGGGAACGCGCGCCGCCTCCTGGGCCTGTGACGGTCGGAGCGGCGCGGCAAGGGAGGGAGATCCAATGGACAGGCTGGACCCTACTAAGATGAAGGACTGGCAGCTCGCCGAGGCGGCGGAGGAGACGCTCCGCCCGGTGCGGGACCTCGCCGCCGAGCTCGGGCTCGCCGACGACGAGTGGGAGCCGTACGGGCGCTCGCTCGCGAAGGTGGACTCCACCAGGGCGCTCCGCCGGCTCGGCGGGGTGAAGCGCGCCAAGTACATAGACGTGACGGCGATAACCCCCACCGCCCTTGGCGAGGGGAAGACCACCACCACCCTCGGCCTGGTCGAGGGCCTCGGCAGGCTCGGCCGCAGGGTCGTGGGGTGCGTGAGGCAGCCCTCCGGCGGGCCCACGTTCAACATAAAGGGGTCCGCCGCCGGCGGCGGGCTCGCGCAGGTGATCCCGCTCTCGAAGCTCTCCCTGGGCCTCACCGGCGACATAGACGCGATAACGAACGCGAACAACCTCGCGATGGTGGCGCTCAACTCGCGGATGCAGCACGAGCGCAACCACGACGACGCCTGGCTCGCCGAGCGCGGCCTCAGGCGCCTCGACGTCGATCCGGAGCGCGTGCAGATGCGCTGGGCGATCGACCTCTGCGCCCAGGGGCTGCGCAACGTGGACGTCGGCATCGGCGGGCGGCTCGACGGCTTCGCCATGAGGTCCGGCTTCTACATAACGGTGGCCTCCGAGGTGATGGCGATCCTCGCCATGGCCTCCGACCTCGCAGACCTGCGCAGGAGGCTCGCGAGGGTGGTGGTGGCGTACTCCAGGTCCGGCGCTCCCGTGACCACGGCGGACCTGGAGGTGGACGGCGCGATGTGCGCGCTGCTCGTGGAGGCGATCAAGCCGACGCTCATGCAGTCGATGGAGGGGCAGCCGATGCTGGTGCACGCGGGGCCGTTCGCGAACATAGCGATCGGGCAGAACTCCGTGGTGGCCGACCGCCTCGCCTGCGCGCTCGGCGACTACGTGGTGACGGAGAGCGGCTTCGCCTCCGACATGGGCTACGAGAAGTTCTGGAACATAAAGTGCCGCTGCTCCGGGCTGCGTCCGGACGCCGTGGTGCTCGTCGCGACGGTGCGCGCCCTGAAGGCGCATGGCGGCGCGCCGGCGGTCAAGGCCGGGCTTCCGCCGGACCCCGTGTACTCCACGGAGAACCTGGGCCTCCTCGAGAAGGGGTGCGACAACCTCCTCGCCCACATAGACATAATCCGCAGGTCCGGGATCCGCCCCGTCGTCTGCCTCAACGCGTTCTGCACCGACACCCAGGCCGAGCGCGACCTGGTGCGGCGCGTGGCGGAGGGCACGGGGGCGCGCTTCGCGGTGTCCGACCACTGGCTCAAGGGCGGCGCCGGGGCGCTGGACCTCGCGCGGGAGGTCATCGCCGCGTGCGACGAGCCGAACTCCTTCGCCTACCTCTGCGACCTCTCCGAGCCGCTGAGGGACCGCATCGAGAGGCAGGTGCGCGAGGTGTACGGCGGGGACGGGGTGGACTTCGAGCCGCTCGCGGAGAGGAAGCTCGAGAGCCTGCAGGCGGACCCCGAGACGGCGCGTCTGCCGGTGTGCGTCGCGAAGACCCAGTATTCGCTCTCGCACGACCCGAAGCTGCTTGGCCGGCCGAGGGGATGGCGCATGCCGGTGCGCGACGTGCTCGTCTACCGTGGCGCCGGGCTCGTGGTGCCGGTCGCAGGGGAGATAAAGCTCATGCCGGGGACCTCCGCCTCTCCCGCCTATCGGCGCATAGACGTGGACGTCTCGACCGGGCGCGTGCGCGGCCTGTTCTGAGGCGGACGGAGGAGAGACAGGGATGGGCAGGGTTTTCCTAAGGCGGGGCCGGGAGAGGTCGCTCGAGAGGCGGCATCCCTGGGTGTTCTCCGGGGCGGTCGAGCGCGCGGACGAGGGGATCGAGCCAGGCGAGATCGTGGAGGTGGCGGATTCCGGGGGGCGCTCGCTTGGATACGGGTGCTGGTCTCCGTCCAGCCAGATACGCGTGCGGATGCTCTCGTTCGGCGACGAGGGGCGCCCGGGCGACGGATTCGTGGCGGCCAGGATCGTGGCGGCGATAGACCGCCGCCGGGGGGGCGCCGGCGCCCCGTCCCCGCTCGCGGAGGAGTTCCGCGGGGTGCGCATAGTGCACGGCGAGTCGGACGGGCTCCCAGGGGTGGTCGTGGACTCCTACGGCGGATGGTGCGTGGTGCAGCTCTCGAGCGCGGGAGCGGAGCGCTTCGGGCGCGAGGTCGCGTCCGCCCTCATGGCCGCCGGGGCCAAGGGCGTGTACAACCGCAGCGACGTGGACTCCAGGGCGAGGGAGGGTCTCTCGGCCGACGGGGCGGTGGGGCTGCTCGCCGGCGCGGAGCCGCCCGAGCTCGTCGAGGTGCGGGAGGGGGCGATACGGTACCTCGTGGACGTGCGGAGGGGGCACAAGACCGGCTTCTACCTCGACCAGCGCGAGGCGCGCGCGCAGGTCGGCGCGCTCGCCCGCGGGCGCGAGGTGCTGAACTGCTTCTCGTACACCGGCGGGTTCGGCCTGGCGTGCGCCGCCGGCGGGGCGGCGAGCGTCGTGAACGTGGACCTCTCCCGCGCGGCGCTCGACCTGGCGGGGCGGAACTTCGAGCTGCTCTTCTCCGGCGGGGACGTGCCGCGCTGCCCCGTGGAGTTCCTGTGCGCGGACGTGTTCAGGCAGCTTCGCAGGTACCGCGACGAGCGGCGGCAGTTCGACATGGTGGTGCTCGACCCGCCGAAGTTCGCCGATTCGAAGGCCAGGCTCATGGGCGCGGCGCGCGGGTACAAGGACATAAACCTCCTGGCCATGAAGCTGCTGCGGCCGGGCGGGACGCTCGCGACGTTCTCGTGCTCCGGGGCGATGTCCGCGGAGCTCTTCGAGACCGTGTGCCGCGAGGCGGCGACGGACGCCGGGCGCGGCTTCCAGATCGTGGCCGCGACGAGGCAGGCGGCGGACCACCCGGTCGCGCTGTCGTTCCCGGAGGGGGCGTATCTCAAGGGGCTTCTGCTGCGCGCCGTGTGACGGGCTCGCGCGGCGTCTCATCCATGAAGTGAAAGGCAGGCAGGGAGAATGAAAAGACTGAACGTGGCGATCGTGGGGTTTGGGTTCATGGGCCGCACGCATTACGGCGTGTGGCGCAGGCTCAGGGGGGCGCGGGTCGCGTGCGTGTGCGACTCGAACCTCGCGCAGATAACGGCGAAGACGAAGGGCAACCTCGACGTCGCGGACGACACGGACCTTCCGAAGTCCGTGAGGGTCTACGAGAGCTTCGACGAGATGCTCGACGCCGAGCGGGACCTCGACGTGGTGGACGTCACCCTGCCCACGCCGCTCCACGCGCCGATGGCGGTGAAGGCGCTCGGGCGCGGGCTGAACGTGCTCTGCGAGAAGCCGATGGCGGTGGACGCGAAGACCTGCGACGCGATGGTCGCGGCGGAGGGGAGGTCCAGGGGGAAGCTCATGGTGGCGCAGTGCGTGCGCTACTGGCCGGAGTACGTGGCGCTCAAGGAGTACGTGGATTCCGGCAGGTTCGGCCGGGTGATCGCGGCGGACTTCACGCGCTTCTCGCCGGCGCCGGTGTGGAACCGCGGCGGGAAGTGCTGGTTCCTCGACGAGTCGAAGTCCGGCGGCGTCGCCCTCGACATGCACCTTCACGACACCGACGAGATCCACCACCTCTTCGGCATGCCGAAGAGCGTGACGTCGAGATCGCATCTCCACGCGGACGGGTGGACGGACTTCATCGCGACGGCGTACGGGTACGACGACAAGGTGGTTACCTCCTCGTCGAGCTGGGCGATGTCGCCGAGCTTCGTGTGGGAGTCCGGCTTCCGGGTCGTGTTCGAGAGGGCGGTCGTAGTGGCCAACTCGCACTCTCCCTCCCCGTTCGTCGTCTACCCCGAGAAGGGCAGGCCGTACTCGCCGAAGCTGCCGAAGGCGTCCGGCTACGAGGCGGAGATAAGGGCGTTCGCCGCCTGGGTGCGCGGGGACGCGGGCGCGGAGCCGGTCTCGGCGAAGAGCGCGCGCGACTCCGTGTCGATCGTGGACGCGGAGCGCAGGAGCGCCCGCACCGGCAGGACGGTGCGGATCGGTTCGTGATATAATCCGCGTCCATGCGAATACTCTTCCGATATGTCTTCCGCGAGTTCTGCGTGCCGCTGGCGTACTGTCTCACGGGGTTCATGTCGATCTACGTGCTCTTCGAGCTCTTCGGCGTGTTCAGCCGGATAATGGAGGCGCAGCTCGGCTGGCGGGTGGTCGTGCTGTATTTCGCCGCGTACCTCTCGCCGTACTTCGAGTGGCTCGCCCCGGCGTGCCTGATGCTCGCCGCCCTCTACACGATGTGGAGGTTCTGCCGCCACTCGGAGCTCATAGCGATGCGGGCGAGCGGCGTGGGGTTCGTCGCGATCGCCAGGCCGATGCTCGTGGTGGCCATGGCCATGGCCGTCTTCGTGCTGTGGGTGAACGAGTGCTTCGTGCCGCGCCACGCCCAGTGGGCGAAGCAGCTGCGGACGGCGCGCTTCGACCGGGCGCGGATGCAGGAGGTGGACGGCATCGTGTACCACAACGTGAAGGCCCTCCGCACCTGGAACGTTGGCGCGGCGATGAACCCGGAGGCGACCGCGCTGGAGGAGGTCTCCGTCAGCGAGGACTGGCCGGAGGGCGGGCGGCGCCGCACGGTGAAGGCCGCGCGCGCGGAGTGCCTCGACGGCGAGTGGTGGCTCTACCGTCCGGCGGTGCTCCACTTCGGCAGGACGGGCGAGGACGTGCCGTCCCCCACCCCGGCCCTGGACGAGCTCGACTTCCGGGCGTTCCCGGAGTTCGACGAGAGGCCCCGCGACTTCGTGATCCAGAACCGCGACCCCGAGTACTACTCCACGGCGGACAGGCTGCGCTTCCTCGCGACGCACCCGAACATGTCGGAGAAGTTCCGCCGGGAGATGGAGTACGATCTGTGGGCGCAGCTCGCCGCCCCGTTCGCCTGCATCGTGATAACCCTCTTCGCGATCCCCGCCGGGGTCGCCACCGGGAGGCAGTCAGTGTTCAGGGGCGTGCTCGGGGCGCTCGCGATGTTCTTCGCGTTCTACGCGCTCACGATCGGGTGCCTGGTGCTCGCCAGGCTCGGGGCGCTGCCCGCCCCGGTCGCGGCGCTGCTGCCGGACGTCGTGTTCCTGGGAATAGGCTCGTATTTGTTCTACCGTCAGAGGTGACGGCCAAAGGGAGGGTGTAGGCCAAATGGTTAGTCGCAGACAGGCCCGGGAGTGGGCAGTCATGATGCTTTGCGAGTGCGATCAGAATCCGCCGGACAGCGTGGACGCCGCGCTGGCGGCGTTCTGGACGCAGCTTGAGGAGGTCGAGAGGGAGAACGCGGAGTCCGGCGAGTACGGCGCGGAGACGGTGTTCGGCCACGCGGACGACGCCAGGCACGTGGCGTCGCTCCACGCCAAGAAGGACTTCGCGGAGTCCCTCGTGCGCGGGGTGCTGCGCGACCAGGCGGAGATAGACGCCGAGCTCGAGCCGTTCCTCAGGCACTGGTCGCTCTACCGGCTTGGCGTAGTGGAGCGCAGCGTGCTGAGGCTCGCGGCCTGGGAGATATCGCGGGGCGGCGGCATCCCGCCGCCGAGCGCGATAAACGAGGCGGTTGACATCGCGAAGTTCTTCTCCGAGACGCAGAGCGGGAAGTTCGTGAACGGAGTTCTTGACTGCTATGCGAAGAGCCACGCAATGCGCAGCCCCGGGGCGGAGAGCCGCTGAGGCGTCCGCCGCGGACGAGGTGCGCTTCATGGAGCGCGCGCTGGCCCTCGGCGAGATGAGCCGGGGCGCGACGCGCCCGAACCCGCCCGTGGGGGCGGTGGTCGTGAGGGACGGGCGCGTGATCGGCGAGGGGCGCCACCGCCGGTGCGGCCTCGCGCACGCCGAGGTCGCGGCCCTGGAGTCGGTGCGCAGGCGCGGCGGCAGCGCCCGGGGCGCGACGGTCTACGTCACCCTCGAGCCGTGCTCGAGGCCCGGCCGCGTTGGGGCCTGCTGCGACGCGCTGAAGGCCGCCGGCGTCGCGAGGGTGGTGTGGGCCGCCCCCGACCCGAACCCGAGGAACGCCGGGCGCGCCGCCAGGGCGCTTGGCCGGGCCGGGATCCGCGCGGAGTGCTGGCTGCGCTCGGGGGACGCGGCGAAGCGCCTCTGCGCGCAGCGCGCGGAGAGGCTCGTCGCCCCGTTCGGGAAGCACGTCGCCACTGGCCTCCCCTACGTGACCGTCAAGATCGCGATGTCGCTCGACGGGAGGACGTGCGACGAGACCGGGGACGCGAGGTGGGTGTCGAGCGAGCGGGCGCGGCGCGAGACGGGGCGCCTCCGGGAGCAGGTGGACCTGATGCTCGTGGGGGCGGAGACGGTGCGGAGGGACGATCCGAGCCTGCTGAGCCACGGCCGCCCCAACGGCATGCTCTACCGGGCCGTCGTGACGCGGAGCGGGAACCTCCCGGCCTCCGCGCAGATCTTCACCGACGCGGCGAAGGGGCGCACTCTCGTCTTCGCGCTCGGCGCGGACGGGGCGCGCGCCGTCCCCGGGGCGATCCGCGTGGGCGGCCTGGGCGAGATGATGAGGCGCATCGGCGAGATGGGGTTCATGCACGTGCTGTGCGAGGGCGGGCTCGAGCTCGCCTCGTCCCTCGCCCGGGAGGGGCTCGTCGACGAGTGGATCACGGTGCTCGCGCCCAAGGTGATAGGGCACGGGCGCATGCGCGACGCGGCCGCGGTGGGGCGCGTCTCGGTGCTGGGGGACTTCGGGGGGAGGTGCGAATGGATGTGCCGGTGAAGGTGCTGCTTGACCGCAAGCGCGAGGGGATGGAGCTGTCCGGCGGGCAGATCCGGGATCTGGTCGCCGCGTACGCCAGGGGCGAGGTGCCGGACTACCAGATGGCCGCGTTCGCGATGGCCGTGTGCTGCCGGGGGATGTCCGCCGCCGAGACGCTCGCCCTCACGGAGGCGATGCGCGACTCCGGCGAGCGCCTGGAGTGGGGCGGCCTCCTGCGGCCGACCGCCGACAAGCACTCCACCGGCGGGGTGGGCGACAAGCTCTCGCTCATAGTCCAGCCGCTCGCGGCGAGCTGCGGCGTGGCCGTGCCGTCCCTGACCGGGCGCGGTCTGGGGCTCACCGGCGGCACGGCGGACAAGCTCGAGTCGATCCCGGGCTACTGCGCCGCGCTTCCGCTTGCGGACTTCAGGCGCGTCGTCGCCGAGTGCGGGTGCTCGATGACCGTCCAGACCGAGGAGATAGCGCCGGCGGACAAGAGGCTGTACGCGCTTCGGGACGTGACTGGCACCGTGGCGTCGATTCCGCTGATCGTCTCGTCGATCCTCTCCAAGAAGCTCGCGGAGGGCGCAGGGGCCCTCGTGTTCGACGTGAAGTGCGGGCGCGGCGCGTTCATGAAGACGCGGGAGGACGCCACGGCCCTGGCGGCGGCGCTCGTGGGCGGGGCGAGGGCCGCGGGGCGCAGGGCGGCCGCCGCGGTGACGTCCATGGACGAGCCTCTGGGCTACGCCGTGGGCAACGCGCTGGAGGTGGCGGAGGCGATCGACGTGCTGCGCGGAGAGGGGCGGATTCCGTCCGACGTCGTGGAGCTCTCCGTCGAGCTCGCCGCGACGATGGTCTCGCTCGCGAAGGGGTTCGACGTGGAGACGTCCCGCCGCCGCTGCCGCGAGAACCTCGCCGGCGGGAAGGCGTACGCGGTCTTCGCGGAGATGGTCCGCCTGCACGGCGGCGACCTGGGCCTCTTCGAGGAGCGCTGCCGCGGCGCGGGCGCGGCTCCGCACCTGGACCTGAAGGTGGAGAGGGGCGGCTACGTCGCGGACATCGACGCGGAGCGCGTCGCGGGCGTCGCGTTCACGCTCGGGGCCGGACGCGCGCGGACGGGCGACGCGATAGATCCGGCGGCCGGCGTGCTGCTCGGAGTCGCCCACGGCGACCGGGTGGAGCCCGGGCAGGCGGTCGCGCGGGTCTTCGCCCGGGAGCGCAGCGGCCTGATGGAGGAGGCCGCCGCCGCCCTGGCCGCCGCGTTCAGGTTCTCGTCCGCCCCGCCGCCGCCGCGCAGCCTCCTGCTGTCGCGGGCGTAAGGCCGCCGCTCCAGCTACGGTTGGCCGTGTAGAAGTGTAGAATTATCCGGGAACCGCCTCTTGCGCGGCGCGGTGGATTGTGATACCTTATCGCCCGTCTGCGGAGGCCAGAGGCCAACGCGGATGACATAGGCCGCGAACTGGCTTCACGCCCACCCGCCGCCGCTCTTCGTTTTAGCATCAACGCTAACACGTCGTTCAACAGAAATACTACCACATATTTCATAACAAGGACGACATGTGAGTGATGATGCGCCCGATTGGGCGCATTGTCTCTTCATGTATCCTTGTAGGCCTGTGGTAGGGCTTCTGTTGAGTGCATGAACAGGCAATGCGCTCTCTTTATGTACCGGAAATTCCCGGCGGCGAACACGCGCGAGGATTTACCGTGACAAAGGTCGGTCAGTCAAGAGAGAAACATTTCGGGCAAGTCTTTACTCCGCCTGAACTTGTTCAGGACATATTGGACATCGCGGGCT
>CAVERN010000030.1:0-14754 GCA_963618095.1 bacterium
CCGCGAGACGTGCCAGGCGCTGAAGGTGATCGACGCCATCCGGAGGGGAGCGGTCCCGGGATGAGGTGGATCGGCGCGAGCATCGGGGCGCTGCTCGGCGCGAGCCGGGGAGGCGGGTTCGTCGGCGGGGTGTTCGGCGCGATCGCCGGGGGCTGGGTCGAGTCCTGGATCCGCGACCGCTCCGGCAGGGCGGCTCCGCCTGGCGCCGGGGGGCGGCGCGGCGCGGAGGCCGAGGCCGGCTCGCCGGGCGGCGACGCGGACGACCCGTACGCGGCCATCGGCTGCCGCAGGGACGCGAGCGACGAGGAGCTGCGCGACGCCTATCGCGAGAAGGCGAGGCATCTGCATCCGGACGCCCTCAGGGCGCAGGGCCTTTCGGACGACCTGGTGGCTGTGGCGAGCGCCGAGATGTCGCGAATCAACGCCGCCTGGGCGAGGATAAGAAGGGAGCGGGGCCTGTGACCGGGGACGCCGCCCGCAGGATGCCAGACCTCTCGGCGCTCGGGCCGGACCTTCTCGACGCCGTGATGTCGATATCCCGCCTGGCCAGGGATGCGGGGGGGCGCGCACTGATGGTCGGCGGCGCGGTCAGGGACCTTCTCATGGGGAGCCGGTCCGTCAAGGACGTGGACGTGGAGGTCTTCGGCGTCGAGCCGCGGAGGCTGCTGGACGCGATCTCGTCGAGATACCCGGTGGACCAGTGCGGGGCGTCGTTCGGCGTGCTCAAGCTCAAGCACGTTCACGTGGACGTCGCCCTGCCGCGCAGGGAGACGAAGCTGGGCTCCGGACACAGGGGGTTCGTCGTCGGCGCCGACCCCTGGATGTCCGTTTCCGAGGCGGCGAGCCGGAGGGACTTCACAGTCAACGCCATATACTGCGACCCGCTCACTCTGGGGATCGAGGATCCCTGGGGCGGCATTGCCGACCTCGACGGGCGGGTGCTCAGGCACGTGTCCGGGAAGTTCGTCGAGGATCCGCTTCGGGTGCTGAGGGGGATGCAGTTCGTCGCGCGCTTCGGCCTGGCGCCTGCGCCGGAGACGCTCGCCCTGTGCCGCACCATCGGCATCGAGGGCCTTCCCCCGGAGCGCCTGCGCGAGGAATGGGCGAAGATGCTGCTCAAGGGCGGGCGAATCAGCCTTGGGCTCGAGTTCCTGCGCGAGGCGGGGTGGCTCCGGTACTTCCCCGAGCTGGAGGCGCTCGTAGGGTGCGCGCAGGACCCCGGGTGGCACTCCGAGGGGGACGTGTGGGCGCATACGTGCCGGTGCATGGATTCGTTCGCGAGGGGCAGGACGGGCGACGAGAGGGAGGATCTAATCGTCGGGCTCGCCGTCCTGTGCCACGATTTCGGGAAGCCGGCGACGACGGCGCTCCAGGACGGGCGCATCAGGTCCAGGGGACATGACGAGGCCGGGGTCGCGCCGGCCAGGTCGTTCCTGCGGAGGCTCACGAACGAGGAGCGGGTGCTTAGGGAGGTGCCCCCGCTGGTGCAGTGCCACATGCAGCCGTTCGCGCTCTACCGGGCGAACGCCGGGGACGCCGCGATCCGCAGGCTTGCGCTGAAGGTCGTTCGCCTGGACCGGCTCATCAGGGTCGCCCGCGCGGACTCCGAGGGGAGCGTGCCGCTGAAGAGGCCCGAAGGCGGTCCGGACGCCGGGCTTGCCTGGCTCGCCATGCGCGCGGAGCGTCTGCGCGTCGCGGCGGAGGCGCCGAGGCCGATCCTGATGGGCCGGCATCTGATAGACCTGGGCTACAGGCCGTCGAGCGACTTCGGCAGATGGCTCTCCGCGTCGTTCGAGGCGCAGCTTGACGGACGCTTCTCCGACCTGCCCGGCGCGATCGCGCACTTCAAGTCGCAGATCGCAAAGCGTTTTAGCGCTTGACTTGCGCGTCTCTTTTTGGTTCAATACGCGCTTCAAGCCTCATCGGGTGATGAAGTCGGTGAGGCTGCAGGAACGGACAAAACCCCTGCAGGGGACAAAGCCACAGGAAAACAAAAGGAAGAAATCGATGCTGCAGAAGTCTACTCGCGGCCAGGATCCCGGCGACAGCCGGAAGTGGTATCTGGTCGATGCGAAGGATCAGGTGCTCGGCCGTCTCGCCGTGCTGATCGCAAACAAGCTCCGCGCGAAGGACACTCCGCGCTTTGACCCGTCGGTGGACCAGGGGGCCTTCGTGGTCGTGGTGAACGCCGCCGAGGTGAAGCTCACCGGCAGGAAGGAGGAGCAGAAGGAGTACCAGCGCTATTCCGGGTTCCGCGACGGGCTCAAGCGCTTCACGGCCGCCGAGATGCGCGCCAAGCACCCCGACCGCATGATCAAGGAGGCCGTGTGGGGGATGCTTCCCAAGAACAACATCGCGCGCAAGATGATGACGCGCGTCAAGGTGTTCGCCGGCCCGGAGCATACGCACGCCGCGCAGAAGCCTGAAACAATCACACTTTAAGGGGTCGAGAAGCAATGGCTAACAAGAAGGTAATTTCGGCCGGCACCGGCCGCCGCAAAACCGCCGTCGCGCGCGTCACGCTCGTCGAGGGCAAGGGGGAGTGGTTCGTCAACCGCGAGCCTCTCGAGGCGTACATCACGTCCGAGGCGCTCCGCGACTATCTGAAGCAGCCGATCGCGATCTCCGGCTACGACCTTTCCTCCACGGACGTCGTGGTGTTCGCCAAGGGCGGCGGCGTCTCCGGCCAGGCGGGCGCGATTCGCCACGGCCTTGCGCGCGCCCTGGTGGCGGCGGATGCCGATCTGCGCGCGGCGCTCAAGAAGGCGGGCTGCATGACCCGCGACAGCCGCATGAAGGAGCGCAAGAAACCCGGCCAGCCGGGCGCTCGCAAGCGCTTCCAGTTCTCGAAGCGTTAATGCGCGGCAGGCGCTTGGCGGGCTGGCGGGGCGTTTCCCGCGAGGGCCGTCCCCCGTCCGCCATCCGCCGTCTGCGCCGGGCAACTGCCATGGCATTTGGTTTTATCGGAAAGCTTCTCTCCAGGATCTCTGGGAAGAACGGCGCGGAGTCTCCGCGCAAGGGTCAGCAGGGCGCTCAGGAGGGGGGCGGCCGCGGCAGGCGCGGCAAGAGAGGCCGGCGCGGCAAGGGCGGCGGCGCGCAGCAGCCCCGTGCGCAGCAACAGCAGCAGCGCAAGGCGCAGCAGCCATCCGGGCGCGGCCAGGAGGGAGCCGCCTCCGCCGCGGCTTCTCGCGACGGCCAGGGCTCCAGGCGCGGGCGTGGGGGCGAGAGGGGCGACAGGCGCCGCGGAGAGGGCCGGCGCGACGGCTCCGGCCCGAGAAGGGGCGGGCCGCAGGGGCGGCCGGCTCCCGTGAACACCGCGCCGGACGAGATGCGTCCGGGCGGCGAGGTCTCGGCTGAGGAGCGCAAGAGGCGCCAGGAGCTTCACGCCGCCTGGTCGGTGGACCAGTTCGTCGTGCCTCCGGCCGAGGGGAGGATGCGCTTCCACGACTTCGACCTTCCGTCCGAGGTCATGCACGGCATAGCCGACCTGGGCTTCCAGTACTGCACCGAGATACAGGCCATGTCCCTCCAGAACGCGCTTGACGGCAAGAACATCGCCGGCAAGGCGCAGACGGGCTCGGGCAAGACGGCGGCCTTTCTCGTCGCGATCCTCACGCGCTATCTGCGCACCCCGGATCTCCGGTCGAAGAAGAACGGGTGCCCGCGCGCGCTCGTCATAGCGCCCACGCGCGAGCTTGTGATCCAGATCTGCAAGGACGCCGATGCGCTCGGCAAGTACTGCGACCTGCGTTCGCTCGCCGTCTACGGCGGCATGGACTACGACCGCCAGAGGCGCGAGCTGCAGGACGGCCCGATCGACCTGCTCGTCGCGACCCCCGGCCGGCTGCTTGACTTCTGCAACCAGCACGTGATCGACCTCAACAAGGTCGACACCCTCGTGATAGACGAGGCGGACCGCATGCTCGACATGGGCTTCATACCCGACGTCCGCCGCATAATGGGCCGTCTTCCCACCAAGGACAGGCGCACGACGATGCTCTACTCCGCGACGCTCTCCGACAGCGTGATGGAGCTTGCCTCCCAGTGGATGGAGGAGCCCGTGCGCGCGGAGGTGAGCGGCGAGCACAACGCCACCGACACGGTGAGGCAGGTCGTGTACGTGGTTCGCGCCGACGACAAGTTCAAGGTGCTATACAACCACATCGCGCTGCACCCGGAGGCCAGGGCCATAGTGTTCTGCAACCGCAAGTCCACGACGGAGGACGTGTACGAGTCCCTGAAGCGCAGGGGCGTGTCGTGCGAGATGCTTTCCGGCGACGTGAACCAGAACCGGCGTCTCAAGACGCTCGAGGATTTCCGCGCCGGCAGCGTGAAGATCGTTGTCGCGACGGCCGTCGCCGGGCGAGGGATCCACGTGGACGACATCGAGTACGTGATCAACTTCGACTTCCCGTACGAGCCGGACGACTATGTGCACCGCATCGGGCGCACCGGCCGGGCCGGCAACACGGGCATAGCGATCTCGTTTGCCGACGAGGACGAGTCCTTCGCGATCCCGGAGATCGAGGAGTACATCAACGAGCCGCTGAAGTGCACGCTCCTCCAGGAGGGAGATCCCCTGCTCAAGCCCCTCGAGAAGCTTGCCCGCGGGCAGCGCTCCGAGCTCAAGCCCGTGGACGAGGCCGCGAAGGCCGCGGTCGACGCGCGCGAGGCGGTGACCGAGGAGCAGATCGAGGCGGCCGCCGCGATGGTGGGGCTGCGCGAGGGAATGGTGGTCAGGAACGCCGCTGGCAAGGAGGGCGTGCTCGCGATCGACGAGGGCGCCCCGCTTCAGCGCAAGATGCCCACGTTCGAGAACGCCCTCGAGCCGAAGAAGGTCGTGGACGAGTCGGGCGCGTACCTGGAGCCGACGGAGCAGAAGGACCGCTTCTCGGAGTGGTCCGTTTGAAGACCCTGCAGCTCGTCCCCGCCATGGAGCAGGGCGGGGTGGAACGGGGCGTGGTGGAGGTGAACCGCGCCCTCGTCGCCGCAGGGTGGGAGAACGTGGTCGTCTCCGCCGGCGGCCGCCTTGCCGGGCAGGTCGAGGCGGACGGCGGGCGCCATGTTCTCATGGACGTCAAGTCGAAGAACCCGCTCACCTACGTCCAGAGGGCGCTGAGGCTTCGGCGGATTCTCTCAGAGGAGCGTCCGGATGTCGTGTGCGCCCATTCCCGGGTGCCGGCGTGGCTCTTCCTGGCGGCGAGACGCGGCCTGGGCCTCAGGTGGATTACGTTTGCGCACGGCGCGAACTCCGTGTCCCGGTACTCGAAGGTCATGACGTACGGCGACCTCGTGGTGACCCCGTCGCGCTTCATCGCGGACTACCTCAAGTCCAGCTACGCCCTCCCCGAGGAGCGCATCCGGGTGATACCGCGCGCGATCGACCGCGACAGGTTCGACGTTTCCCGGCTCGACGCCGCCTTCGTCGACGCCAGGCGCCGCGAGTGGGGGATCGACGGGAGGTTCGTGGTCATGGGCGTTGGCCGCATCACCCAGCTCAAGGGCTACGACATGCTCGTCCGCGCCGTCGCCAGGGCCAACGGCGACTGCGGAGGCGGGGGGAGAAGGCCGTTCAAGCTTGTGATCGTGGGAGAGGCCGAGGACGCGAGAAGGGGCGTCGAGGGGGACCTTCGAGCGCTCGTTGCGCAGCTGGGCGTCGAGGACGACGTCGTGTTTGCCGGCAACCAGAGGAAGGTCGCGGAGTGCCTGTCCCTGGCGAATGCGGTCGTCTCGTCCAACACCCGCAAGCCGGAGGCGTTCGGACGCTCCATGGCCGAGGCGCTTGCCATGGGCAAGCCCGTGGTCGCGAAGGGCTTTGGCGGCGCGCTGGACATTGTGGAGGACGGCGTGAACGGCGTGCTCGTGCCGGCGGACGTCCCTGCCGGCGACGAGGCGGACGCGTTCGCCAGGGCGATACTGAAGGTCTCGCGCATGAAATTCGGCGACCTGCGCGCGCCGGCGCTGGCCAAGTTCTCCTTCGACCTCATGGTCAGCCGCACGATGGGGGTGTATGAGGAGGTTGAGAAGTTGAGGGGTTGAGAAGTTGAGGAGGTTGAGAAGTTGAGGAGGTTGAGAAGTTGAGGGGTTGAGAGGGTGAGAGGGTGAGGGGAGAAGAGAGCGCTTGGGGTTGTGGTATAATGGGCGGAATTTCTTGAGGCGAAAGGGATTGTGATGTCGGAACTCATTGCGGCTTTGGACGTGCGGAATAGGGCTGAGGCGGTCGAGAAGGTGAAGGCGATCGGCGAGGCGGTCGGCTTCTACAAGATAGGCCTCGAGCTCTTCACGGCTGAAGGCCCGGACGTGGTGAAGGCGGTGAAGGACCTTGGCAAGAGGGTGTTCCTCGACCTCAAGCTCCACGACATTCCGCGCACGGTCGAGCGCGCGGTGCGCTCCGGCGGCAGGCTCGGCGTCGATCTGATGACGATCCACTCCGTCGGCGGCAGGGCGATGATCCGGGCGGCGGCGGACGCGGCGGCGGAGTTCGGCGCGAACGGCCCGAAGATCCTCGCCGTCACGGTGCTCACCTCGCTCGACCAGAGCGACCTCGCGGACGTCGGCGTCGTCGGCCGCACTCCGGCGGAGCAGGTCGCGGCGATGGCGCGCTTCGCGACGGAGAACGGCGCCCACGGCCTCGTCTGCTCTCCGATGGAGGTCGGCGCGCTCTCGAAGGCGCTCAGGACCGGCACGCTCTTCGTCACGCCCGGGGTGCGCCCCGCCGGCGCGGCGGTCGGCGACCAGAAGCGCGTGGCGACGCCGGCGGACGCCGTGCGCGACGGCGCGACGCATCTCGTCGTGGGGCGTCCGATCCTCGGCGCTTCCGACCCCGCCGCCGCCGCGCGGGCGATACGCGCCGAGATGGACGGGGCCGCGGCGGCGTAGCGCGAGGGATGGTCCGTGAGCAGCCTGATAGAGATAAGGGACCTCAGGAAGATGTACTCCGCGGGCGAGGAGCCCGTGGCGGCCCTGGACGGCGTGTCGCTCAAGATCGAGAAAGGAGAGTTCGTCGCGATCATGGGGGCCTCCGGCTCGGGGAAGTCGACGATGCTTAACATACTCGGATGCCTTGACGTGCCGACCTCGGGCAGCTATCTGCTGGACGGCGTGGAGGTCGCCCGGCGCAGCCGGCGGGAGCTCGCCATAATCCGCAACCAGAAGCTCGGCTTCGTGTTCCAGAACTTCAACCTGCTGCCGCGCACGAGCGCGATCGAGAACGTAGAGCTGCCCGACATATATCTTGGCAGGCTGTCGCGATCCCAGCGCCGCCGCCGGGCGGTCGAGCTGCTCAGGCGCGTCGGGCTCGGCGGACGCGGCACCCACACCCCGGCGGAGCTCTCCGGCGGGCAGCAGCAGCGCGTCGCGATCGCTCGGGCGCTCATGAACGAGCCGCCGGTGCTGTTCGCGGACGAGCCGACGGGGAACCTCGACACGAAGTCCTCGGTCGAGATAATGCAGCTCTTCACGGAGCTGTCCCGCGAGGGCATAACGATCGTGATGGTCACGCACGAGGACGACATCGCGGCGTACGCGAAGCGCCACCTCGTGATGCGCGACGGCCACCTCATCAAGGACGAGCGGACGGCATGAACTTTCTCATGATATTCAAGGTCGCGATGCTTGCGATCGTGCGGAACAAGACTCGCTCGCTGCTCACCTGCCTTGGGATCATCGTGGGCATAGCGGCGGTCATCGCCGTGCTGGCGATCGGCAAGGGCGCCTCCACCATGATGGTGCAGGAGATATCCTCGATGGGCAACAACCTCATCATGGTCTTCCCGGAGAGGCGCAGCCGCAACGCCGTCTCGTCGGGCATGGGGCAGGGGCAGACCATGACCGCCAAGGACGCGCGGGCGATCAAGCGAGAGCTATCGCATCTCGTCGCGGCGGTGTCTCCTACGGTCAACGTCACGTGCCAGATGATATACCAGGGCAAGAACTGGCAGAGCCGCGTGAGCGGGGTGTCCACCGACATGCCCGACATACGCAACTGGGGCGTGGGGGAGGGACGCTTCTTCTCCGAGGAGGAGGAGCGCTCGTACCAGCGCGTGTGCGTCATCGGGAACACGATCAGGGAGAACCTCTTCGGGGACGACGACCCGGTCGGCAGGACGTTCCGCATTCGCGGCATGCCGTTCAAGGTGGTGGGCGTGCTGGCGACGAAGGGGGCGAACGGCTGGGGACAGGACCAGGACGACATCGTGATGGCGCCGTACACGACCGTGGGCCGGATCCTCCAGCGGTCCACGTTCAAGGCGATAAACATGATGAACCTCTCTCTGCATTCCATGGACGACCTTGACGAGGCGAAGCGCGAGATAACGGCCCTGCTCCGGCAGCGCCACAGGCTCGCGGACTACCAGGACGACGACTTCGAGACGCGCGACACGACCGAGATCATGAACACGATCGGGTCCGTCTCGAGCCTCATGACGATTCTGCTCACCGCCGTGGCGTCTATATCCCTTCTGGTGGGCGGCATAGGCATAATGAACATAATGCTCGTGTCGGTGACGGAGCGCATAAAGGAGATCGGCCTTCGCATGGCGATCGGGGCGACGCCGGCGAACATCCTCGGGCAGTTCATCCTCGAGGCCATGGCGCTCTCGACGGTCGGAGGCGCGATAGGCGTGGCGGTGGGCGTAGGCGGCGCGAAGATGATCGGGAGCATGCAGAACTGGCCGATCCTGATCGAGTGGTCGAGCGCTCTCGGCGCGTTCCTGTTCTCGTCCCTCGTGGGGCTCTTCTTCGGGTTCTACCCGGCGTACCGCGCCTCGAAGCTGAACCCGATCGACTGCCTGAGGTACGAGTAGCCGGTTTCGCCGTTCTCATTTAGGTCTGACCTAAATGAGAACGCTACTTCTCGAGCTCGACGAGCGTCTCGAAGCGCGCGGTGCGCGGGAACATGTCGAAGAGCCGCACGCGCCGTATCCTGCATCTGCCGACCATCGCCTGCAGGTCGCGCGACAGCGTCGCCGGGTCGCAGGACACGTAGAAGATGCGCCGGGCGCGCGAGTTCGCGAGGAACGGCGGCACGTTCCGCTCCATCCCTCCGCGCGGCGGGTCCGCGATCACCGTGGTCCCCTCGCCAATGCGGAGGCGGGTGAGGCTGCCGCCCACGCGCTCGCAGAAGAAGCTCGCCGCCAGGCCCGCGGTCCTGGCGTTCTCCTTCGCGAAGCGCACCGCCGCCCGGGCGCTCTCCGCCCCTACGACCCTCGGAGCCCGCGGCAGGGACAGCCCCCGCGCGGCGTTCGCGCAGCAGAGGCCGAACACGCCCACGCCGCAGTACAGGTCGAGCACGTCCGGCGAGGCGTCCGCGCCTTCCGCGTACGCGCCCGCGACCGCCGCCGCGAGGCGCTCGCCGATCTCGGGGTTGACCTGGTAGAACCCGTCCGCGGGGACGCCGAAGCGCAGCCCGCACGTGCGCTCCACGAGCGAAAGCCCCTCCGGCGGATCGCCGAGCCACCATCGGACCCCGTCGTCGAGAGTCCATCTGACGGTGACGGCGGAGCGCTCGCGGGCCTCCCTGCGCACGCTCTGCGCGCCCTGCGTCAGCATCGAGAGCACGCCCGCCCTCACGGATGGCAGGGCGTCGTTTATCTCCCTGCGCGCGAGAGGGTCGAAGGTGACGTCGCACACGTCGTGCGAGCCCTGCTTCCGGTAGCCGATGAGCCACCTGCCGCCGGCGCGCTGCACGTGGTACGTCACCTTGCTCCGGTAGTTCTCGCTGCGCCCCGCGACGACCTCGATGTGCCGGTACGACTGCCCGATGCGCTCGAGGAAGTTGCCGAGCTGCTCCTCCTTGGTCCGCAGCTCCGCCGCGTAGCTCAGCGAGGCGTACACCATGCCCGGCACCGCCGCCGACCCGGCGCCGAACGGGACCGTGCGGTCCGGGGACGGGACGACGACTTCCACGCACCTCGCCCGGACGAAGCTCCGCTTCTGCTCCTCGATCTCCGCTCTCACGGTCTCGCCGGCGAAGGCGCCGGGCACGAAGCACACCCGCCCGTCCGCGAGCCTGCCGAGCCCGTCGCCGCCGTAGACGTTCTTCTCTATGGCGATGGTGACTGTCATCTCGCCGTCACTTGTTGATTATGAGGGCCATGAACGTGAGATCCTCGGCGCCGCGGTTCTCCACCCCGTGCGACGAGCCGTCTGGAGTCCACGTGACGTCCCCGGGCCTGACCGTGCGGACGACGCCGTTGTCGCTGTACTCGCCCTCGCCGGAGAGGAAGTAGTACACCTCTCCGTTGCCGACGTGCTGGTGGTACGGCACCGCGCCCTTCGGCGGCACCACCACGCGGGCGTAGAGGCCCACCTTGTCCGCCATCTCCTCCTTGCCAATGAGCTTCTCGAGCCTGAACCCGTCATTCGTCTCAACTTCCATGCTTCGCCTCCTTGTTTTCGCCTGTCGCCAGGCATCCGCGCCAGGCCGCCGCCATGGCAGCCGCACCAATGGCGCATCATTATACCACAACGCCCCGACTCGGCGCCTCGCGTCATGGAACGGACGAAATTTCAGGCCGTCGAAATTTCAGGCCTACTGGTTCCAGTCGCCGGATGGCGTCGCGCGCTTCCGCGCCTACGCGAACCTCCGCTACCGCCTCGTGCCGTACATCTACACGGCGGCGGGCGCGGCCTTTGCCGTCGAGTGAGGGTCTCCGCGCCCGCGGAGCGGGAAGGAGCGCGGTTTGTGGTATAATCCGCCTTCTTTCCTATGAATCCGAAAGTCATGCATACAGTTGCCATCGCGGCGCTTTCCTGCGCCGCGTCGGCGCATTCGCCAATGAAACCGAACGACATCGTCCACAACTTCACAGTCCAGTCCGTAACCGACCTGCCCGAGGTGCCGGGCCGTCTCTGGCGCATGAGCTACGCGAAGAACGGGGCGGATCTCGTCTGGCTTGAGCGGGACGACGACAACAAGACCTTCGCCATCGCGTTCAAGACCCTGCCGGAGGACGACACGGGCGTCGCGCACATCCTGGAGCATTCCGTCCTCTGCGGCTCGCGGAAGTATCCCGTGAAGGAGCCGTTCGTCGACCTGATGAAGAGCTCCCTCGCCACGTTCCTGAACGCGATGACGTATCCCGACAAGACCGTGTATCCGGTCTCGTCCCGCAACGACGCGGACTTTCTGAACCTGGTGGACGTGTACATGGACGCCGTCCTCCACCCGCTCTCCGTCGAGAACAGGATGGCGCTCGACCAGGAGGGGTGGCACTACGAGTTCGATCCAAGGGGCAGGCTCGTGATGAACGGGGTCGTCTACTCCGAGATGAAGGGGGTGTTCTCCAACCCCGACTCGGTCGCGTTCTGGGAGACGATGAAGCTGCTCTTTCCCGACTGCTGCTACTCCCGCGAGTCGGGCGGCGACCCAGAGCGGATCCCCGACCTCACGTTCGAGGCGTACAGGGCGTTCCACGCGAGGTACTACCATCCCTCCAACGCGCGGATATTCCTGGACGGCAGGGTCGACATCGACGCCGCGCTCGCCAAGCTCGACTCGTACCTTGCGGAGTATCCGCGCTCGGACGTGCGCGCGGAGATCCCGATGCAGAGGCCGGTGTCCGGGAGCGCGACCGTGAAGTACGCGGTCTCCGACGCGGGCGGGGACAGGTTCATCCTCGTGGACGGCTGGGTGATAGGCCGCTTCGACGACCGCGAGAGGCGCCTGGCGTTCGCCGTGCTCTCCGAGGCGCTCGTCGGGTCGAACGAGGCGCCGCTCAAGAAGGCGCTCCTCGACCGCGGCCTCTGCGAGGACGTGGAGCTGGACTCCGAGGGCGTGCAGCAGGTGACGGCGATGCTGCTGGTCCGCAACACCTCGTCCGCGAAGGCCGCGGAGTGCCGCCGCGTCGTGCGCGAGACGCTCGCCGGCCTGGTCCGCGACGGCCTCGACCGCCGGCGGCTCGGCGCGATACTCAACAAGTGCGAGTTCCTGGCGCGCGAGAAGGACTCCGGCACGTATCCGCGCGGGCTCGCCTTCATGTCCGCCGCGTACGACACGTGGATGTACGGCGGCGACCCCGCGGACGGGTTCCGCTACCGCGAGCTCTTCGACTCGCTGCGGGCGAAGGTGGAAGGCGGCGCGTTCGAGGAATACCTGCGCGAGATGCTCGTGGACAACCTGCACCACGTGGAGCTGACGCTCGAGCCTTCGACGACCATCGGCGAGGAGCGGGCGAAGGCGCTCGAGGGCAGGCTCGCCGCGACGCTCGCCGGGTGGGACGGCGCGAAGGTGGCCGAGGTGAAGGCCGCGGCGGAGAGGCTCAAGGAGTTCCAGAAGTCGAAGGACCGCCCGGAGGACGCCGCCAGGCTGCCGTCGCTGTCCGTGGCGGACATCCCGGCCAGGGGGGCGGAGATCCGCATGCCCGTGGAGACCGTCGGCGGCAGGCCGGTCGTGCGGCCCAGGGTCGGGGCGGACGGGATATTCTACCTCGAGATGTTCTTCTCGCTTGCGGACTTCACGATGGAGGAGCTCGCGGAGGTGCCGTTCTTCGTGGCGCTGCTCGGCGACCTCGCCACGGAGAGGTTCGGGGCGCTGGCGCTGAAGAGCGAGCTTGACGCCAACCTCGGGCGCTTCTCCGTGGACAGCGTCGTCTACGAGAACAGGGGGCGGGCGACGCCGTACGTGTGCGTGCAGGTCGCCGCGCTCGAGCAGAGGCGCGCGGACGCGCTTCGCCTCTCCAGGGAGGTGCTGCTCTCCACGAGGTTCGACGACGCGAAGGCGGCGGGGGACATCCTCAAGCAGATGCGCCAGGCGATGGAGCAGGGCGTCGCGGAGTCGGGCAACAAGTACGCGATGCGCAGGGCGGCGGCGCGCCTGTCCCGCCAGAACGCGATGGACGAGGCGATGTCCGGCATGGCGCAGCTGCGCTGGCTCCAGCGCGCGAAGGTGGACGGCGCGATGCTCTCGCGCTTCGCGGGCCTGGCGAGGCGGATATTCACGAGGGGGCGCCTCGCCGCGTGCCTCACGGACAACATGCCGGCGGAGTACGCCGCCGAGGTCGTGGGGACGTGGCCGGAGGGGGCGGAGCCGTCGGCCGCGGAGTGGAAGGGCGCGCTCCCGCCCGCGACCGGGGGCGAGGGCTTCTCCATCCCGGCGGACGTCGCGTACGCCGGCACGGCCGCCCGCCTGCCGGACGGGTGCGCGTACCACGGCTCGCAGATCGTGGCGACGCGCATACTCACGCTCGACTACCTCTGGAACGAGATACGCGTGCTCGGCGGCGCGTACGGCATGGGCCTCCTGGTGCGCCCGGACGGCGACGTGCAGGGCATGACGTACCGCGACCCCAACCCCGCCCGCTCCCTCGGGAAGCTGGCGGAGTCCGGCGCGGCCCTGAGGCGCTTCTGCGACTCGGGGGCGGACTTCGGGAAGTACGTGGTCTCGGCCATAGGCAAGACCGAGCCGTACCTCACGCCGAGGCTCGAGGCGCAGAGGGCCTCCGCGCTCTTCCTCTCCGGCCGCACGCCCGAGGACGTGGCGAGGGTGAGGGCCGAGGTGCTCGGCACGAGCCGGGAGGACCTCCTGCGCTTCGCGTCCGTCCTCGAGGGCCTCGCGAAGGGGGCGTCGGTGTGCGTGGTCGGCGGCAGGGACCCGCTCTCGAAGTGCGGCCTGGCGTCGGTGGAGAGCGTGTCCGAGTGAGCGGCCCCGCGTTTTTGGTATAATCGGCGGCATCACCATGACATTGAAGATAGAGAAGTACGGCAGCGACAGGCTCCGGGTGAAGGCGCGCAGGACGGCGGTCACGCCGGACCTCGTGGCGCTCGCCGAGAGCATGCTAGAGACGATGTACAAGGCGAAGGGCGTGGGGCTCGCGGCGGAGCAGGTCGGAAGGGACGAGGCGCTCTGCGTGATAGACGTCCCCCCGGACTGCGAGGACGACGACGAGACGAGGCTCTTCAACTCGAGGACGCCGCGTCCGCTCGTGCTCTTCAACCCGGAGATCGTCGCGTCGTCGGGCGAGCAGACGGGGCGGGAGGGGTGCCTGTCGCTCCCCAACGTTGGCGGCGACGTCACCCGTCCGGCGGAGGTGACGGTGCAGTACGTGGACTGCTCCGGCGCGCCGCAGATCGCCACGGTGAGGGGGTTCCTCGCCAGGGCGGTGTGCCACGAGACGGATCATCTCCAGGGCGTGCTGTACATCGACCGGATGGACGAGCGCTCCCGCGAGAAGGTGCTCAGGAAGCTCAGGAAGAACGGCAAGTGAGAGATTGGAGGGGCGGGCGGCTCCGCCTGACAGAGAATGACGATTACGGACTGGCTCAGGGAAGGGTTTGAGAAGGCGTTCCCGGGATTGGACATCCCGGAGATAAAGGTCGTGCCGGCGACGGACCCGAAGTTCGGGGACTACCAGTGCAACGACGCGCTCAAGATAGCGAAGCGGGCGGGATGCAGGAATCCGCGCGAGGCCGCGCAGAAGGTGGCCGAGAGCCTTTCGGGCGAATACGGCGTGGAGGTCGCGGGCCCGGGGTTCCTGAACGTCACGATAACGAAGGAGTGGCTCGCACGTGAGCTTGCCGCGCTCGAGGCGGACGCCGCCTGCGGGATCCCGCAGACCGGCGGCGGCAAGACCGTGGTGATCGACTACTCCTCCCCGAACGCCGCCAAGCAGATGCACATCGGCCACATCCGCTCGACCGTGATCGGCAGCGCCATCGACCGCATCTTCCGCGCCCTCGGCTACAGGGTCGTCGCGGATAACCACCTCGGCGACTGGGGCACGCAGTTCGGCATCCTCATCAAGGGCTACCGCG
>CAVERN010000031.1:0-4052 GCA_963618095.1 bacterium
GACGTCGCCGCGACATCTCCGATGCCGATCTTCTTGCCGTCGCCGACCGCTTCGGTGTCGGCACAGCGCCGCAGATCCTCGAAGAGATGAAGTCCGTTTTACAATAAACTTGATCGCGCCGCTCAAATCTCTTGCATGAGGGGGGGGGCACGGCGCGTATTGCTTTTGGCGGCGGGTTTTTGATATATTAGTGGTCGTGAGGGAAGTTTTGTCTTTAAAGGAAGTAAACAATGCAGACACCAGAGGAGTTTCTTGAATCGAACGGGTTCGTGTCCCGCCAGCTGGACCGGGGCGCGCTCGTCTCCGCGTTCATGAGGGAGATGGAGGCCGGGCTTCGCGGCGATCCGTCGTCCCTCGCCATGATCCCCACATACGTGTCGCCGTCCGGCGAGCTTCGCCGCGACACGCCCGTGGCTGTGCTGGACGCGGGCGGCACGAACCTCCGCGGCGGCGTGGTGAGCTTCGGGCAGGGCGCGGGAGAGGCGAAGATCGAGCATCTCGAGAAGGGCGCGATGCCCGGCACGTCCGGGTACGTCTCGCCCGACGACTTCTACGGCACGTTCGCCGCCCACCTCGAGCGCGTGAAGCCGTTCGTCTCCGATCCGTCCGTCGGCTTCTGCTTCTCCTACGCGTGCGAGGCGGCGCCGGACGGCGACGCGAGGCTCCTGCACTGGACCAAGCAGATCCAGGCCCCGGAGATCGTGGGCCAGTGGATCGGCGCCGAGCTTAGGAAGCGCCTCTCGTTCTCACCGTCCAGGGTGCTGGTGCTCAACGACACGGTGACGACGCTCCTCGCCGGGAAGGTCTGCGAGAGGCCGGGGCAGCGCTTCTCGGCGTACATAGGGTTCATCCTCGGCACGGGCACGAACGTGGCCTACGTGCAGAAGACGTCCGGCATAGCGAAGCTTCCCCCCGGCGACTACCCCATGGAGATGATCGTGAACTCCGAGTCCGGCGGGTTCTCGAAGGTGGCGCAGTCGAGCTTCGACGCGGCGATGGACTCGAAGTCGCTCGACCCCGGGCGGCAGGTCTTCGAGAAGATGATCTCCGGCGCGTATCTGGGCGGCATAGGGCTTGAGATCTTCAAGGCCGCCGCCAAGGCCGGGTTCTTCACGGACGCGGCGGCGAGGCAGATCGCGGCGATGCCGTCCCTCGAGAACATGCATCTCGACAACTTCTGCGCGAACTTCTCCGACGGGGGCGCGAACCCGCTCGACAGGGTGTTCGCGGACCCCAACGACGCGGCGATGGCGCGGAGGCTCGCGATCCCGGTGTTCGAGCGCGCGGCGATTCTCACGGCGGTGCACCTTGCCGCGTTCATCGTCAAGACGGGTGGCGGCAGCGACAGCTCCGCCCCGGTGTGCGTGTGCGTGGACGGCTCCGTGTACCACAAGACGCGCGCGGTGCCGTTCGCGCAGATCGTGCAGAAGGAGCTCGACCAGATGCTCGGCCCGCGCAACGTGTCCTTCTCGCTCGTCGAGTGTCCGAACAACGCGCCGATGGTGGGCGCGGCGGTGGCGGCGCTCCTCGGGTAGCGCGGGACGGAATCCGGCTTACTGGCACATGAAAGGGAGGCATGCGGAGATGCTGAATCAGGAAGTATACGACGAGCTCGTGGCGAAGTTCGAGGCCCACTTCGGGTCCAGGCCGGCGGTGGTGGCCTACGCGCCGGGGCGCATAGAGGTGCTCGGCAACCACACGGACTACAACGAGGGGCTCGTCTTCTCGGCGGCGATAGACAAGGGCACGTTCTTCGCGGCGTCCCCTGGGGACGGGGACGAGGTGCGCCTGGTCGCCGGCGACCTGATGAAGGAGGTGCGCTACCGCGCCGGCGACTGCGCGAAGCGCGACGAGGACACCTGGCAGAACTACGTGAACGGCACGTTCAGCTGGCTGTTCGACGGCGAGCCGGCGAAGGCCGGGCGCGGCTGGAAGGGGATGTTCCTCGGGAACATACCGCTCGGCGCGGGGCTCTCCTCCTCGGCGGCGCTCGAGATGTGCACGGCCCTCGCGCTCTGCGAGCTGTACGGCGTGAGGAAGACGAAGGTGGAGCTTGCGAAGATCGGCCAGAAGGCGGAGCACACCTTCGCGGGGTGCCCGTGCGGACTTCTCGACCAGGCCTCGTCGCTCTTCGGCCAGGCCGGCGCGCTCGTCAAGAGCGACTTCCGCGCCTGCTCCTTCGAGACGGTGGGCCTCGGCCCGGGCGTGGCGTTCATGATGGTGAAGTCCAACGCCAGGCACGCCCTCGTGGACGGCGCGTACGCGAGCCGCCGCCAGGCGTGCGAGGACGCGGCCAGGCACTTCGCCAAGGCGCTGAGGCATCCCGTCACGCACCTGCGCGACGTCACCTCCGCCGAGTGGATCCTCTACCGCGGCGGCCTCGACGAGACTGTGGCGCGCCGCGCCATCCATCCGATCGGCGAGGACGAGCGCGTGCTTCTGGGGGCGCGGCTCCTGGAGAAGGGGGACGTGAAGGCCTTCGGCGCGCTCATGTTCGACTCGCACGAGTCGAGCCGCAGGTGGTTCGAGAACTCCTGCGAGGAGCTCGACACGATCGTCGACACCGCGAAGGGGGTCCCCGGCGTGTACGGGGCGAGGCTCTCCGGCGGCGGCTTCGGCGGGAGCTGCTGTCTGCTCGTGGACCCCGCCAGGGCGCAGGAGATAGCCTCTTCCATCTCCGCCGCCTACAAGGCCGCGTACGGCGACGAGCCCTCCTGCGCGCTCATCGAGCCTTCGGAGGGCGCGCACCTGGTGCGGCCGCAGGGGTCGGCCGCGTAGGCGGGCGGGCCGGCAATGTCATCTAGCACATCTGAACACCAAATGGGGAAAAGGGCATGAGCGAGAACCAGAAGAAGGGAAACCTGATAGCGATAGTGACGATGTTCGCCTTGTACGGCATGGTCGGGTTCGTGACGAACCTTGCGGCGCCGCTGGGCGACGTGTGGAAGGCGCAGCCCGGCATCAACGGGTCGAACGCGCTCGGGATGATGGGCAACACGATGAACTTCCTCGCGTACCTCATCATGGGCATACCGGCGGGACGCATGATCATGAGGTTCGGCTACAAGGCCACGGCCCTGATCGCCATCGCCTGCGGCTTCGGCGGCATACTGGTGCAGTGGCTCTCGGGCGTGGTGCTCCAGGGCGTCTCGCTCGCCGGAGTGCCGGCGAACTTCTTCGTCTACCTCGCCGGCGCGTTCGTGTGCGGCTTCTGCGTGTGCATGCTCAACACGGTCGTCAACCCGATGCTCAACACCGTGGGCGGCGGCGGCAAGCGCGGCAACCAGCTCAACATGGCGGGCAGCTCGATAAACTCGCTCGCCGGCACGGCCGCCCCGATCGTGCTCGGCGCGCTCATCGGCGAGGCCCTCAAGAAGCTCGAGGCGGCGAAGCTCGCCGGCACCACGGCGGACGTGGGCGTCTCGGACGTCAGCCTCGTGATGTACATCGCCATGGCGATCTTCGCGGCGGCGTTCGCGGTGATCGCGGCGCTCCCGTTCGGCGACGCCGGGCGCGTCTCCGCCTCCGGGGAGACGGTGCCCACGTTCTCGCCGCTGAGGTTCCGCCACTGCCGCCTCGGCGTGCTGGGCATCTTCTGCTACATGGGCATCGAGCTCGGCATCCCGTCCATGCTCTTCTTCTGGCTCAAGGACGGCCCCCTCGCGGAGCTCGCCAAGACCACGCCGGGCCTGGTGCCCGCGGCCGTGGCCGGGTCGGTCGTAGGCACGTACTGGTTCCTGATGCTCGTGGGGCGTCTGGTGGGCTCCTCCATCGGCGGCAAGATTTCCTCCCGCGTGATGCTCGCCGCCACCACCGGCGCGGGCATCGTCCTGGTGGCCGTGGGGGTGGCGACGACCAGGGTCGGCGTGGTGATGCCGGTGTTCACGGGGAACTTCTCCGGGATCTCCTCGCTGTTCGCGATGCAGCAGGTGCCGCTGACGGCGCTCCTGTTCGTCCTCTGCGGGCTCTGCACCTCGATCATGTGGGCGTGCACGTTCAACCTGGCGGTCGAGGGGCTCGGGAAGTACACGGCCCCGGCGAGCGGGCTCTTC
>CAVERN010000031.1:4062-14133 GCA_963618095.1 bacterium
GACGATGGTCGTTGGCGGCGCGGTGTTCCCGCTGCTGCAGAGCGCCCTCGCGGACAGGCTCGGCTACATGGCGTCGTACGTGGTGCCCGGCTTCTGCCTGGCGTATCTCTTCCTCTACGCGCTCCTCTTCTCGAGGAACGTGAACCCCGACATAAAGGTGGACTAGCATGGTCGAGCGCAAGCCGTTTGGCCGCACCAGGAACGGCCGCGAAGTCACCGCCTACGTCCTGCGCGGCGCGGGGGGGCTCGCGCTCGAGGTCCTCGACTGGGGCGGGCGCGTGAACCGGGTGGTCATGCCGGACGGCCGGGACGTCGCCATCGGCTTCGACTCCCCCTCCGGCTGGGAGGACGGGGACGCCTACTACGGCTGCCTCATCGGCAGATACGCCAACCGCATCGGCGGCGGCAGGTTCACCCTCGACGGCGTGGAGCACGTCCTGAAGTGCAACAACTTCCCCGGCGGGATCGGCTGCGCCCTCCACGGGTCGGACGGCGGCTGGCACGACAGGCTGTGGACGGCCGAGCCCTTCGAGGACGGCGGGGACGTGGGCGTGAGGCTCTCCCTCCACTCCCCGGACGGCGAGGGCGGCTTCCCGGGCGCGGTGGACGCTGACGTGCGCTACGTCGTGACGCGGGAGAACGTGTGGCGCGTGGAGTACCGCGTGAAGGCCCTCGACCGCGCCACGCCCGTGGCCATGACCCAGCACGTGTACTTCAACCTGAAGGGCGAGGCGGGCGGCTCCGTGGAGGACCACGAGCTCGAGATCGCCGCCGACGCGTTCGCCCCGTACGACGCGAGCCAGGTGCCGGTGGGCGACATCGTGCCCGTCGCGGGCACGCCGTTCGACTTCCGCGAGGCGCACCCCATCGGAGAGCGGATAGACGCCGACGACGAGGTCCTCCGCTTCGGCCGGGGCTACGACCACTGCTGGGTGCTGAGGCCCGCGCCGGACGCCGCCCGGGCCCTCCGCTTCGCCGCCCGCCTCTCGCATGGCTCCTCCAGCGTCGAGGTCTGGACGGACGAGCCGTCCATCCAGGTGTACACTGGGAACTGGATCCCTGAGGGGTATCCGGCGAAGGGCGGAGACAGGCTCTCGCCCCGGTGCGGCGTGGCGCTCGAGACGGGGGCGATCCCCGACTCCCCGAACAAGCCGCAGTTCCCGAACGTGGTCCTGCGCCCGGGCGAGGTGCGCGAGACCGCCACGGAGTTCAGGTTCTCGCAGGGCGCCGAGCGCGCCGAAAGGATTGGCAGATGAATGCGATAACGTTCAGGCAGGCCTGGGACTACGGCGGGCCGCTCATGTGGGTGCTCGCCGGGCTTTCCGTGGCGGCGTTCGCGGTGTGCCTCTACCTCCTCGTCGCCCAGCGGCGCGGCGCGCTGCGCCCCATGCTCGAGGACATCCTCCGCGCGCGCGACCCGGCGGCGGCCGGCGGGCGCGTGGCGGAGCGGATGTACTCCTCGGTGGAGTGGCTTGCGGACATCGCCGCCATCGCGCCGCTCGTGGGGCTTCTCGGGACGGTGCTCGGGATGTTCTCGGCGTTCGGCGGCATCGCCTCCGACGTCGCCGCGAGCGCGAAGCCGGTGGTGCTCGCGCAGGGCGTCTCACAGGCGATCGTGACGACGATCTTCGGCCTGGCGATCGCGATTCCGTCGCTCGCCGCGTACGCCTACTTCCGTCGCCGCGCGGCGCGGCGCGTGGCCCAGCTCGAGGAGATGGCCGATGAGGTTCGCAGATAGGGGACGGCGGGCGAAGCCGCCCGCGCTGTCGATGACGTCGATGCTCGACGTCATCTTCCTTCTCCTGTGCTTCTTCGTGACCGCGAGCGTCTTCTCCCAGTGGGAGAGCGAGATATCGATCTCGCTGCCCGCGGCCTCCACGGCGGAGACTCCGGGAAGGCTGCCGGGCGAGGTGATACTCAACGTCTCGAAGGAGGGCTCGGTCACGGTCAACGCCAGGCGCCTGCCGCTCGACGAGCTCGGCTCCCGCCTCGCCAGGGTCGCGGAGTTCTACCCCGGCCAGCCGGTGGTGATCCGCGCGGACCGCGAGACGTCGTACGACTCGCTCGTGAAGGTGATAGACACCTGCCGCGGCGCGGGCGTGTGGAACTTCTCCCTCGCCACCGTCGAGGAGAAGTGACCCTCGGCCCTCCCTAAGGCCGCCGCACGGACGGGTCCTGCCAGAACACCCGGATCCGCACGCGCGGGCGCATCTCGAAGCGCCTGGTGCGGTTCAGGTGCGGGAAGAGCGGCTGGACGAGGTGTCCCTCCTCCGCCGGGACGACGACCACGTTCGGCCTGGCGCCGATCCCGGCGAGGGCCTCGAGCTCCTCGAACCGCGTCCAGTATCCCACCCGGCCGTTCACGGAGCGCAGGTAGAACGGCAGCGGCCAGGTGTCCTCCGCCGGCAGAGCCACCGCCACGAACGGGAAGGCGCAGTCCTGGCCGCGGAGCGCGTCTCCGATCGCCGCTGCCATGGCCTTCACCTGCGGGGAGGCGGACGCGTAGTTGTAGGGGATCTCCTTCGAGTCCGGGTCGGCGGCCATCCTGCGCAGGCCGGGCAGATGGTCGGCGAGCGCGATTGCCGCGGCCAGCGCGACGGGGAGCAGGGCGGCCAGGAGGCGCGCCCCTTTCGTCTTCGGGCACGCCCCGGCGAGGATCTCCGCGACGAGCGCCTGGCCGAGCGCGAGCGACAGCATCAGCCCCAGGAGGATCTGGAGGGCGCACCAGGGGGTCTTGTACGGGAGGGCCGAGTAGAGGGCGAAGAGCGCGAGCGTGTACGCGCAGGAGAAGAGGAGCCAGCTGCGGAGCGAGCGGGACGTGCTCTGCCAGAGGCGTCTTCTGAAGACTGCGCAGAAGCCGGCCGTGGGAATCAGGAGGAGCAGCGCCTGCGCGAGGACGGCGATCTCGGAGAAGCGCCTGGACCAGTGCGCTGCGCCGTCCCTCGTGCAGCCGAACAGCCACTTGAGGTACTGCCACCAGGGGTGGACGTGCGCGGGGGCGCCGGCGGAGGCGGCGTCGCCCATGGCGCGGCGCGCGTATTCGAGCGGCGCGGCGACGAACGCCGAGTACACGCCGCTCCAGTCGGCCGTGAAGGAGGAGTAGAGGAGCGCGGAGGAGAGGAGGAACCCGGCGAGCGCGAGGGCGGCGTGGCTTGCGGCTCCGAATCCGCCGGCAGCCGGCGCCGCGGCCGCCCTGGCCCTGAGCCATCTCGGGAGGAGCGGGAGCGCGGCGATGGCGGCCGCGGCGAACGTCAGAGCGCACGTCTCCTTCGTGGCGAAGGCGAGGCCCGCGGCGACGCCGAAGAGGAGGGCGAACCGTCCGCGCCCGTCCCGTCCGCCGCGCGCGGCCGACGGGCGTCCCGTCTGCGGAGAGAGGTATCCGGCTGCGGCCCAGAGCATCATCATGGTGAAGCAGGCGAGGGGCATCTCGTGGATGAAGTCCGTCGCGAAGAATACGAACATCGGCGCGGTGGCGAGCAGGACGGCGAAGGCGAGCGCGGCGGAAGCGCTCCGCGCGATCCTGCGCACGGCGAGGAAGCCGAGGACGAGCGCGAGGACGGCGAATGCCATCGGCGTCGCGCGCAGCAGCGTCGCGTCGAGCGCGGCGGTGGAGTCGTGCCCCGCGGCCTTCTGGATCGCCGCCGCCGCGTAGTGCAGGGTGGGCCCGTGGTAGTCCGCAGGGCTGTACGGGCACGCGCCCGTCTCGAGCAGGCGGCCCGTCGTGAACGCCTGGTTCGCCTCGTCCGGGTGGAATGTGCGCTCGAGCAGCATGTCCCTTGGTCGCCGGCGGCCTCCGCTACCTTCTCCTGAAGAGCGGCGCCGCTATGCGCTGGAGCGTTTCGGACGCGCGGATGCGGTCCATGGTGAGGTTCGCGTCGCACTTGTACGCCTGGATCACGGATTTCTGCGCCTCCGTGGTCTGCGAGAGGGCGTCCTTCGCGGCGGCGGAGAGGAGCCAGGCGGCGGCGTCGCCGGGGCTGCGCCTGAGGTACTCGTTCAGGAGGGCGTTCGCCTCTGCGGCCATGCCGCCCTCGACGAGGATGGCGGCGAGCTCCCTGCGCGTCTGGTCGGGGGCGTTCGGGGGCATTGCGGCCTGCGCGCGCCTGGCGGCCTGCGCGGCGTCCCCGCGCCGTCCGGCCTGGGCGAGGAGCTGCGCGGCGAGGCTCAGGCAGTCGAAGTCCCCGTCGGCGCTCTTGTCGCCGAGGGCCTTCGCGAGGCAGGCGACCGCCGGGGCGGACTGTCCGAGCTGGAGGTGGAGCTGCGCGAGCAGGATGTTCTCGCGCGGGCTCAGGGGCGACTGGGCGGCCTTCGCCTGCAGGGCGGACATCTGCTGGGTGATGCTCCTCATCTGCGTCGAGTAGCTCCTCATCGGCTTCGTGCGGGTGTTGTTCGGGTCCACGCGGTCGGTGTAGTCGAGGATGTCCTCGATGGAGCTCCATCTGCGCATGGGCAGCAGCACCTCCTGTATGTAGCGGAAGCTCGCCTCCGGGGAGGCCGGGTAGAGCAGCACCGCCTCCCGGAACGCCTGGGCGGCCTCGCGGTAGCGTCCAGAGTGGGAGTAGAGCCCGGCGATGGCGGCGCGGAGCTTGGAGAAGCTCTTCTGCGCGGCGAAGTCGCGGCGGAACGCCGGGTCCTTCAGCAGGCGGCGCATGTACCAGTCCCAGAACTCCATGTCGTTGCGCACGATCTGCGGCGTGAGGGGGTTGCGCTCGCTGTTGATGCGCATGATGAGGCCGTGGGGCGAGAGGTAGGGGTACATCCACGGTATCACGTAGGACTCCTCCACGTAGAACGCGCGGCGGAGGCGCTCGTGGTCGAACATCATCCTGGTGAGGATGCCGTTGATCTCCATCACGCCGAGCGCGCCCGTGACCTGCACGCGGCCGTTCTCGATCTTGAGGTCGGCGTTGGCGTTGCGCCTGCCGCTCTGCACCTCCTCCACGTACACCTGGAAGGACTCCGCGGAGTCCTCCTTCGAGGGGATCCAGATCTCGTCGCCGTAGAGGTCGCGCTCGACGCTCATGTAGGTGTCGTCGGCGAGCGCGTTCTGCGTGATGAGGTAGATGTCCGGACGGAAGTTCGCCGAGTATATCATGTACGTGGGCACGAAGCGGCCCGGGTCGGTGCCGCCGAAGAACACGGAGCGCGGCTCCATGGACTCCGGCCAGAGCGGGTTGGGGAGCGGCTCCTCGTCCGCGAGGAGCTCGTCGCGGATCTCCTCCGCGCCGTCGAGCTGCCAGGCGCCGAACTGCCAGCCGAAGGTGTGGCCGTTCTGCTCGGCGGAGCCGAGCTCGAAGACGAGGCGGTCGTTCGTGTAGTTCTCGTATACCGGGATGAGGGACGTGGCGAGGGCCAGCGCGCAGAGCGTGGCGACGAGCGCGCGCGGGGCGCGTCCCGCCGCCTTCGCGATCCGCTGCCACAGCGACACGGCGAACACGGCGCCGAATACGAGGCCGTAGCCGATCCACAGCGCGAACATCCCGTGCGAGGAGATGAACTTCACCTTCTGTATGAAGCCGTCCTGAACGTCGCCCTTCGTGTTCGCCAGGGCGATCAGCAGCACCGACATCACGAGGAAGCAGCTGCCGATGGCCGCGAGCCAGCTGTACCACAGGCGGCGGCGCTCCCTGCGCACGAACGCGTGGCCGAGCGGGAAGGATGCGAGGGCGACGGCCATCAGCACGGCGGTGAACTGCGTGCGGAGGTCCTTCACGTAGAACCCGAGCTCGCTGAGGAAGTGGCGCGAGAACACGTCGCCCATCTTGATGGCCTCGTACTGGCCGCGCGTGATCGCGTGCTTGAAGCCCTCCCAGGTGCGCGGGTAGCCCCAGTTCATCGGCGGGTTCCGAAGGTCCGAGACGATCGGCATGTAGGCGTAGAACGACACCCCCACCTCGGCGAGCAGGGTGGCGATCGCCATGGAGCGCCCGGTCGGCAGGGCCGCGAACGCGAGGCCGAGCACGATGAAGTTCCAGATGACCGGCCAGAAGAACCACCAGCTCCGCGGGTGGGTGAGGCCGTTCATCGCGCCCTTCTCGAGGAGCACGAACACCGTGATCTGCACGGCCGCGACCGGCACGGCGTAGGCGAGCCCGCGCGGCGTCCTCCACGCCAGGGCGAAGAGCGCGGCGACGCCGGCGAGGAGCATCGCGTTCTCCTTCACGAACGAATGGGGCTCGCCGCGGTATCCGGCGGCGTCGGCCGTGGGCCCGCTTCCCGCGATCGCGATCGCGACGAGTCCGCAGACGGCGGCGGCGGCGATCCAGCGCCAGTCCTTCCGGTCCTTCGTCATGGCAAAGCCGACGGAGCACACGACCGATCCGAGCAGGAACGCGCCGATGAACGCGTATTTCGACGGAGTGAGCAGAGGGGCGACGAGCTGCTCGCTGGCCGTGCTCCACTCGGCGTGGCCCGGGAAGAGGGCGGCGGCCAGCACGAGCGCGACCCCCGTGAAGCCGATGGCCTTCCACGCCCTGCGGACAAACGGCGCGAGCGCGACGAGGACGCATCCGGCCCACAGGAGAACCTCGCTGGGGCAGGATTCGGTCTTCAGCACCGGCTCGAACTTGTTGATCACCTCGGCGCTCATGTAGGCGCTTGCGCGCAGCATGCAGCCGGTCTTGAGCATCACGTACGTGAGGCCGATGGGGATGAGTATGAGCAGCGTGTCGCGGAACATCTTCGCGTCCTTCAGCGCGATGATGATCGCTATCGGCACCGCCGCGAGCAGGAGCACCTGGTAGTTCGTGAGCCCGAGGCCGAAGACGAACGAGGTGAGCCACAGGATCTTGTTGGACGGGCTGCGCATCCAGCGGTAGGAGAGGAGGAACACCCACATGAGGAACAGCGCGTTCAGCGAGTAGATCTCCACGATCGTGGACTGCGACCACATCACCGGGGAGAAGGCGAACACGAGCGCCGCGGCGACGCCGCCGGAGAAGGCGAAGAGCGTGCTCGCGCCGCCGCCCGCCGCGTCGTCGTCGTCCCGCCGCATCATGTCCAGGCTCGACCGGCACACGAGCATCGCGGTGCATCCGGCGGCGAGCGCGCCCGTCACGGCGGAGAAGAGCGACATCGCCCACGCGGGCGTGGGGTGCCCCATGTACGTCACCCACGAGAAGAGACGGCAGAACACCCAGCCGCACATGCTCCAGAAGGGGTATCCCGGCGGGTGCGGCACCCCGAGGTGGTCCGCCGCCGTCGCGAGCTCGCCGGAGTCCTCAAGCCCCACGGACGGCCCGAGGGTGAGGAAGTACACCACGAATGCGGACAGGGTCGCCGTCCAGAACGCGGCCCAGTCGATCTTCGTGAAGAACCTGCGCTTCCCGTCCGTTTCCATGCCATTCTCCTGACCGTTGCTGTTCAATGCCATTCCTCCCGCGAAAAATAAGATGTGATTTTACCATATATCGCGTGAGAGCCGCCGGCGAATATGGTATATTGCGCACATGGAGGGAAGATGGGCATGAAGAGAGGGGAGGCCGCCACCGCCGCCGAGGCGTCGAACGCCCGCGGCGGAGACGCCTGGGGCGTCTTCGCGCAGGCGAGCTTCCAGTTCTGCGGCCACGTGGACGAGTACCTGATCGCCCACGCGCGCCATCTCGGCCTCCTTTATTTCCAGACGCGCTTCGGCAGGGGCGGGCATCTCTTCAGGCGCTATGAAGAGGGGCGGCTCGTCGAGGAGCGGCGGCTGGAGTTCACGTCCTCGTGCCTCGGCTACTACTGGGGCATGCTGAAGTGCTGGCGCAGGGAGCTGAACGCCTTCCGCGCCGGGCGGGATCGGGTCACGGCGCTCTTCACGCATCCGCTGCTGGCGGTTGGCCAGTCGTCCATGAAGAACGTGCGGACGCTCTTCTGGCAATGGGACCATTTCCCCGACGGGTCGGCGAAGAGCCGCATCTTCAACGCCTTCGCCCGCTTCTACGCGCCGCGGTGCGGCGCGTACCGTCCGCTGACGCGCGCGATCGGCCGGGCGGTCGGCCTGCCGGAGGCGGCGCCGCTGATGCTGGGCGTGAAGCCGCCGACGCGCTTCGGCGACATGGCGTCGAACCGGCTGCTTCTCGTCGGGCAGCTGCGCGGCGGACAGGGCGTCGAGCCGGTGCTTGACTTCATCGCGGCGAACAAGGGCTATTCTCTGTCGCTGGTGGGTGCCTCGGCGAATGGATTTGGCGAGGAGATCCGCCGGCGTATCTCCGACGGGAAGATGGCGGATCGCGTCTACTTTCCCGACCGGTTCGTCTCCGAGGCCGAGCTGCGCGACGAGGCGGCGAAGTGCTTCGCCGCGCTGGCGCTGTACGACACGGCGCCCAACAACTTCACGCACTACGCCGACCCGGGGAAGGTGAAGAGCTCGATCGAGATGGGCCTGCCCGTGATCATGGCCCGCATCTCGGAGATCGTGCCGTTCGTCGAGCGCTTCCACGCGGGCGAGGTGATCGACTCCGCGCGGGACCTCCCGCAGGCGATCGCGAAGATCCGGCGCGACCCCGAGTCCTACTTCAGCGGCTGCCGCGCCTTCGCGGAGCACTTCGACTACGAGCGGTACTACGCCGCAGGCTTTCTCGACGAATCGGCCGTCTTCATCAAGCACCTGCCACGCCACAGCTCGGCCATCAGCGCGCCTCAAAGCCTTTCGAGGCCGGTTTCGCGCCAATAGAGCGCGAGGCCTTCTCCGGCGTGGGCGATCTCGACGATTTCGGCGTTGTAGTCGAGGCAGGCGGCGCGCGAGAAATCGACCTCGTCATTGCCGTGCGCGATCTCGAGATAGCGGCCTGCGGCGAAGGCTGGCACGTAGCGGCTCTCGGGCTTGAAGCGCGCGTTGGGAATGCAGCTCGGCAAGATGCGAATAAAGCGGGCGTCGGGGCGCGCGCAGAGCCGGTCGCGCAACGCCTTCTCGCCCGGGCTGACGAAGCCGCTCAAGACGACATAGCCGAGATCGACCGCGCGATCAAGGCGCCGCAGGGCCTCTTCGATCTGCGCCGCGCCGCAGCGGCGCGAGATGCGCACGGCCGCGATCTTCTCGCCCTCGCCCAGCAGCGCGACGTTGCCAACGCCCTTCCAGTAGTCGTTGGCGTCGAGACGCGGCGAGTCAAGCGGCTCGTGAATCGCGAGCGCGCGGTCGGCGCCGTGCATGAGCTGCCATTTCAGCGGGTTGTAGCGAATATAGCGCTCGGTCGCGTCGATGAACTCGCGCCTAAGACAGAGGCGGTCGTGGTAGCCCTGCTGCCAGAGCTTCTGGCCGAGCATAACCTTCTGACCGAGCATAGCTCGGCCATCAGCGCTCGCCGCCTGACCCGCGCCGCCGCCGCGCTTCACCAACTGCGCGACTGGGGCTGATAAAGCCCCCGAACCTTCAAAGTTAATGGCCGAGCCGAAATCGGGCTTGCCAGTAGCGTTGATGGCCGAGCTGCGCTCGGCCAACTTCGCAACCTTGGTCGTGTAGTTCTTGAAGCGCCGTATTGCGATGCCCAGAACCTTGAGCGGCTCAGTGAGCCCAGGCGCGAGCGCGACGTTGAAATGAACATGATCAGGCATCACCACGCGCCCGAAGAGCCGAACCCCCGGGTTGAGCCGAGGCAACGCGGCAAGCGCCTCGGCGACTTTCTCGCCGAGAAGCGAAAGCCGAACCTCGCCACCGTCAACGCGCCCGAAGAGTGACCGCCGCGGCTCGGTTGAGATCGTAATGAACAGCGACGCCCCGCGCGCGTAATCCCACGCGTGGCAACGACGATAACGCCTGATCGCCGTCTTCGCCTTGCCTGACTTCTCGTCGCTCATAGAGGCCTTCTATCAACTGAATTCGCCACAGCGACGCGATTCTTCAGGCTTAAAAAGCGCAGAGCGCACGTTTGCGAGAGCCGCTGAGCGAACATCATAATCCGCGACAAGCTCCTGAAGTGTCCTGTGTCCGGGAATGGGGAGTGCGAGAAAGTTCATGAGACGGCTTACTGCAAGCGCTGCCACGCCGCGAACGCCCTGCCGAAGCGACGGCTTTGAAGCGACTGACGGCGAGAGACCCATGACATCTGTTTCAAAATCGTGCCAAATCGCGCACGCCTCACGCGACAAGCG
>CAVERN010000032.1:0-13610 GCA_963618095.1 bacterium
TCATCCCGCACATCGACAAGTTCGACGAGACGAACTGGTACACGCTCGAGGAGCTCAAGATGCGCAACGAGGCGCGCAAGATGCTGCACCTCCCGGAGCTGCGCCTCTCCTGCACGTGCGTGCGCGTGCCGATCGCGCGGGCGCACTCCGAGTCGCTCAACCTCGAGTTCGAGAACGAGATCACGCCCGAGGAGGCGCGCGAGATCCTGCGCCGCTCGCCGGGCGTGCGCGTCGTGGACGACCCGCTCAACGGCGGCTACCCGATGCCGCTCGACGCGACGGCGAAGTACGACGTCCTCGCCGGGCGCATCCGCCGCGACATCTCGCGCGACGACGGCCGCGGCCTCGAGATGTTCGTCTCCGGCGACCAGCTCCTGCGCGGCGCGGCGCTGAACGCCGTGGAGATCGCGGAGCATCTGGTGAGCCGCGGGCTCGTGTGATTCCGCGGGGCGGCCTCCTCATGGCAGTGCAGCATGGAGTCGCCGGGGAGTGGGCGAGGGTTCGGGGGACCGTGCTTTCGCTCTGGCCCCTCTTCCTCTCCTTCGCGCTCCTGGGGGCGTTCCTCTCCGCGCTCGCGATGGGGAGCCATCCTGTGCCGTTCGCGGCGCTCTTCGTGGCGTCGCTGATATCGGTGTTCGCGTACTGGCGCAAGGGGCTCAGGAGGATCGAGAGCTTCTTCATGGGCGCGCGCGGCGAAGAGCGCGTGGCCAGCGTGCTCGGGACGCTGCCGGAGGAGTTCCACGTGTTCCACGACTTCGTCGCCGGCGGCGAGCACGTGGACCACGTGGTGGCGGGCCCCACGGGCGTGTTCTCGGTGGAGACGAAGAACTGGCGCGGAAGCGTGCGGGTGGCGGAGGGGCGCGTTCTCGCGAACGGGGCGCTTCCCTCGAGGGACCCCGTGGCGCAGGCGCAGCGCGAGGCCGGGCGCGTGCGCGAGAAGCTCCGGCGCATGGGCTTCGACGTCACGGTGGCGCCGGTCGTGTGCTTTGCGACGGACAGCCTTGAGGGCGGGGTCGTGGAGTGCGGGCCGGCGAGGCTGATGAACGCGAGCGATGCGCCGGCGTGGATGGCGGGCCAGGCGGAGTGCGTCGCGGAGAGCGACCTCGCGAGGATGGTGCAGCTAATGGAGACGGAGAGGTGAGGATTCCCGCAGTTGCTCTCGTCGCGCTTGCGGCGGCGCCCTGGGCCGTCCGGGCCGAGGCGGAGCTGAAGCCGCAGCCGTACTACGGGACGGTCGCGAAGGAGGTCGTGAGGCGCATGGAGAAGCGCCACGTGATGCGCAGGCCGTTCGACGACGAGATGAGCCGGCGCGCCTGGACCAACCTGGTGGAGGGGTTCGACTACAGCAGGATGGTGTTCCTGCGCTCGGACATCGACTCCTTCGCCGGGATGCAGACGCGGATAGACGACGCGCTCGGGGCCGGGGACGTCTCGTTCGTGTACGATATGCACCGCCTGTTCGTCAGGCGCATATCCGAGAGGATCGCCTACGTGACGAACCTTCTCGCCGGGACGGAGTTCGACTTCTCCGTGGACGAGGACTACATGTGGCGGCGCAAGGACGCGGAGTGGCCGGCGACTGTCCAGGAGCAGGACGAGCTCTGGCGCAAGCGCATAAAGAACGAGATGCTCTCGATGATCCTCGGCCGCCAGCTGGACCGCGAGGAGGCGGAGGCCGAGGAGCGGGCGAAGGGCTCCGAGAAGAAGGACGGCGGCGGGAAGGACGGCGAGAAGGGCGAGGAGGACGAGTTCAGGGAGCCGGAGCTCACCCCGAAGGACAATCTTCTCAAGCGTTACCGCCAGTACGCGCAGGTGGTGGCCGAGCCGGACGAGGAGGCGGTGTTCCAGCGCTACATGAGCGCGGTGTGCCAGGCGTACGACCCGCATTCCGACTACATGTCGCCGATGCGCAAGGAGGACTTCGACATGGACATGTCGCTCTCGCTCTGCGGGGTCGGGGCGGTGCTGTCGATGGACGACGGGGCGCTGAAGATCGTGGAGGTGATGAAGGGCGGCCCGATCGACCGCGACAAGCGGATAAAGCGCGGGGACAGGATCGTCGGCGTGGCGCAGGGGGATGGAGCGGTCGAGGACGTGATGTACAAGCCGATGCGCAAGACGATACGCAAGATACGCGGCCCGAAGGGGTCCAAGGTGGTGCTCGAGGTGATCCCCCGCGGAGACCCGTCCGGCGCGACGCGCAAGCGCATACCGCTCATCCGGGACGAGATAAGGCTCGACGAGCAGGCGGCGACCGGGCGCGTGGAGCGGGTGGTGATCGGAGGCGTGACGAACAGGTTCGGCTACGTGCGGCTCCCCGGGTTCTACCGCACGTTCGACAGGAGGGAGGACGACCCTGCGTTCCGCTCGTGCTCGTTCGACGTGGCGAGGTACGTGGCGCACTTCAACGCGGTGAACTCGCAGGGCATGATCCTCGACCTCCGCGGCAACGGCGGCGGGGCGCTTCCGGAGGCGGTCCTCCTGGCGCAGCTCTTCCTCTGGCCGTCCTACCGGGGCAACCCGGTGCCGGTGGTGCTGGTGCGCGACCGCCGCGGGCTGCAGGCGCTGCCGGTGTTCCCGAACCAGCCGAGCTTCGCGTACCGCAAGCCGCTCGTGGTGCTGACGGACCGCTCGTCGGCGTCGGCCTCCGAGATCGTTGCGGGGGTGCTCAAGGACACCGGGCGGGCGATCGTGGTGGGCGACCGCTCCACGCACGGAAAGGGCACGGTGCAGGAGGTGATCGGGAACCTGGGCCACGAGGAGTACGGCTCGATGAAGGTCACCTCCTCGCGCTTCTACCGCATCAACGGGAGCTCCACGCAGGTGAGGGGCGTGGAGGCGGACATAAACATACCGGGCTTCCTCGAGACCCTCGACGTCGGCGAGGACAAGCTCAAGTACGCGCTCCCCTGGACGCGGGTGGGCGGCGCGCCGCGCCCGAAGGTGTGGGACCTGGACAAGTACGTGGGCGCGCTCAGGACGCTCTCGGACGCGCGGCTCAGGGAGAGCGCGAAGTACGCCGCGCACCTCAGGCTCATGGGGCTCTTCCGCGCAAGCGCGGAGTCGAAGACCGTGCCGCTCGAGCGCGAGAAGCGCCTGAAGCGCATGCGCGAGGAGCGTGAGATGCGCAAGGCGGAGGAGGCGGCGAGCCTGGAGGACGAGGAGTGGGTGGACGAGACCGAGGCGCCGGGCGGGAGCGGCCGCGCCCGCGAGAAGGGCGACGACGTGGTGCTCGCGGAGGCGTTCAACATACTTGCGGACCTTGCGAAGCTGACGGGCGGCGACGACGCCCCCGACACGCCCGACGCCGGGTCCGCGTTCTGGTCCATACTCGGAGGGGGCGCGCAGTGACGAGGATTCGCTTCACGAAGATGCACGGGGCCGGCAACGACTTCGTGCTGGTCGACGACCGGGACGGCGCCTTCCCCGAGAGGGGCAGCCTGATCGCGGCGATGGCGGCTGACCGCACGGGGGTGGGATGCGAGGGCGTGATCCTCGTGCACGCCTCCGATCGGGCGGACTTCCGCATGACGTTCTACAACCCCGACGGGACGGAGGCGGAGCTCTGCGGGAACGGCGCCCGGTGCGCGGCGGCGTTCGCCAGGCGCATAGGGGCGGCGAAGGGCGGGGCGATGACCTTCGAGACCGGCGCGGGGCTTGTGGACGCCGAGATCGTGGGCGACGGGCTCGTGAAGGTGTGGATGCCGGAGCCGCGGGACCGCAGGTACGGCCTCTGCGTCGGCGGCCGCGCGGGGGACTTCATCGTCGCGGGGGTGCCGCATTTCGTGGTGCCGGTGGCGAACGTAGCGAAGGTGGACGTCGCGCGCGAGGGGAGGGCCCTGAGGCTCGCCGGGGAGTTCGCGCCGAACGGCACGAACGTGGACTTCGTGCAGTACGTCTCCTCCTCCAAGGCGGTGATGCGCACGTACGAGCGCGGCGTGGAGGCGGAGTCCGGCGCGTGCGGCACCGGGGCGGTCGCGGTCGCGGTGGCGGGCGTGGAGGCGCACGGGATGAGCCTTCCGATGCACGTGCGCTCCTCGAAGGGCTACGACCTGGTGGTGGAGGGCGACTACAGGCAGTCGCAGGGCACGGGGTTCACGCTTACGGGCCCGGTGTGCACCGTGTTCGAGGGCGAGATCGACCTGGACTCGCTCGCGGCGGTGTAGCGTTTGCGCGGCGGTGGCGGATTTGGTACAATTCCCCGCATTTGCGAAAGGAGTACAGTTGATGAAGAGAGTAATAGCGTTTGCGGTGGCGGCGGTCGCCGCCTGCGTGTTCGCCGAGGAGAAGGTCGCGATAAAGTTCGTGATCCCGCCTCCGCATTCGAGCGGCACGCCCAAGGAGATCAAGAGCGACAACCTCGAGCCGGACCCGGGCCCTGGCAAGCTCCGCGCCCCGATCATGGTTCCCGTGGGGTACGACCGGAAGCTCACCACCGAGGACACGAAGGTCACGACGTCCGAGGAGTCCGTGACCGGCGAGAACGAGTACGTGGTCGACGGCGACAAGACGCCTGACGCCACCTGCATGCTCCAGCTTCCCGGCGGCCTCCAGTGGGTGCAGCTCGACCTCGGCTCCGAGAGGACCGTCTCGGCCGTGTGCGTGTGGCACGACCAGGGCGACGACCGCGCCTACAAGGACGTGGTCGTGCAGCTCTCGAGCGACGAGAAGTTCGAGAAGGGCGTGACGACGATCTTCTCGAACGACCACGACAACTCCGCCAAGCTCGGCAAGGGCCCGGACAAGGAGTACCGCGAGCGCAACGACGGCAGGCCGATGGACGCCAAGCTCACCAAGGCCCGCTACGTGAGGTGCTACTCCAACGGGTCCTCCTCCGAGCCGGTGAACAACTACATCGAGATCGAAGTGTTCGGCAAGTGAGCGTCTCTGCGATCGCGACGGAGTTTCTTGGGCGCGGCGGCAAGCGATTGCGGCCGCGCCTTTGCAGGGCGGTGTTCCTCCTGGCCGGCGGAGGCGAGGGGGATGCCGCGATCGAGGGGATCTGCGAGGCGGTCGAGTGCTTCCACAAGGCGTCCCTCATACACGACGACATACAGGACTGCGAGGAGGAGCGCTACGGCCGCCCCTCCGTCTGGAAGGAGCACGGGGTCGCGATCGCCATCGCGGCGGGCGACTGGCTCGTCGCGCGCGGCTACGGGCTGATCGCGGAGGCGAGGGCGCCGGACGCCCTCGCGCTCGTGCGGGAGACGGTGCGCTCGCACGCGATCCTCTGCGAGGGGCAGGGGGACGACCTGGAGATCGCCGGCGCCCGCGCGAGGGGGGAGCTCTCCCGCGAGGAATACCTGTCCGTGTGCGAGCGCAAGACGGGAGAGCCGTTCGCGCTCGCCGCCGCGCTCGGTGCGCTCGCCGCCGGGGCGGACCCCGCCCCGTACCGCAGGTACGGGCTGGACTTCGGCGCGCTGTTCCAGGTGCGGGACGACATTGCGGACGGCGAGGCCCCGCGCGATGCGGGCGAGATCGCCTCTCGCCTGGAGGAGCGCCTGCGGATGACGCAGGTGGCCAGGGCGCTCGGCGACTGGCACGCGCGGCGTCCGCGTGAAGGAGGCAGGTGATGGGCGCGAGGGGGCTGAGCCTGATGAGCGGCGGGCTGGACAGCCAGCTTGCGGTGAAGGTGCTGCAGGAGGCGGGCGCGGAGGTGGAGTGCGTGTGCTTCGAGACGCCGTTCTTCTCGGCGGACGCGGCGAGGCGGGCGGCGTCCGCGCTTGGCGTGAAGCTTCACGTCGTAGACTTCACCGATGACGAGTGCCGGCTCATCGAGAACCCTCCGCACGGATTCGGCGGGGCCATGAACCCCTGCATAGACTGCCACGCCGCGATGATACGCAGGGCCGGGGAGATGATGGCGGAGGCCGGGCTCGACTTCGTCGCGACGGGCGAGGTGCTCAACCAGAGGCCGATGAGCCAGAACCGCCAGTCCCTCGGCGTGGTGGAGAGGGCGAGCGGGCTTGGCGGACGCCTCCTGAGGCCGCTCTCGGCGCAGCTCCTGCCCCCGACGATCCCCGAGAGCGAGGGGAAGGTCGACCGCTCGAGGCTGCTCGGCCTCTCGGGGCGGCGAAGGGAGGCGCAGTTCGAGCTTGCCAGAAGGTACGGCGTTGTGGACTACCCGTCGCCGGCGGGCGGGTGCAAGCTCACGGAGAAGGGGTTCTGCAACCGCCTGAGGGACCTTCTGGAGCACGAGGGGCTGCGCGAGCGCGCCCTCGTGGACCTGCTGCCGATCGCGCGCCGCTTCCGCCTCGGGGACGGCGCGAGCGTCATCCTCGGGCGCGACGCGCGCGAGAACGCGGCGCTCAAGGGGAGCGCGGGGCTTGGCAGACTGGTCTACACGGTGAACTGTCCAGGGCCGACGGCGCTCGTCCCCGGCGAGCCGTCGGAGGACTGCCTGAGGCAGGTCGCCGGGATCGTGGCGGCCTGGTCCAGGCACGACCAGCTGCGGGAGCGCGTGAGGACCAACGTGGGCGACGTGGAGGGCCCGTACGACCGCGAAAGGTTCACGAGGTGGCAGATCCTGTAGCCGCGGCCGCGGATCTGACGGGGGATGGAGTCATGGACGGGATCGTGGTGAGGCAGACGCCGGAATGCGGCGAGCATCTTGTGCGGTGGCGCGGCGAGAGGCTCGCCGTGTCGCTTGAGGTTCCCTCCGGGAGCCGCGGGCGGGCCGTGTTCCGCACGGACGCGGGCGGCGCCTGGACGGACGTGGAGATGCGCCGGGAGGACGCGGGGCGCTTCGCCGCCGAGATCCCGCTCGACCGGGTGGGCGTGTTCGCCGGGAAGTGCTGCTTCTTCCCGGAGGGGTCCTCCGCCCCGCTGTGGCCGCAGGGGGAGAACGTGCACGTCAAGGTCGCGCCGGAGTCCACCCGCCGCGCCAACTCGATCTACACCGTCTTCCCGCGCCAGTTCGGGTCCTTCCGCGAGGTGGCGAGGCGGCTCGACATCATCATGGGGCGGATGGGCTTCCGCGTCGTGCAGACCCTGCCGCCGTTCCCGGTGCCGGCGACGTACGCCGTGATGGGCGAGTACGGCTCGCCGTTCGCGGCCACGGACTTCATGTCCGTCGACCCCGCGATGGCGGAGTTCGACCGCCGCACCACGCCGCTCGGTCAGTTCATCGAGCTTGTGGACGCGGTGCACGCGAGGGGCGGGCGGTTCTTCGTGGACCTGCCCGCGAACCACACGGGGTGGGCGAGCGCCCTGCAGACGCATCACCCGGAGTGGTTCAGGCGCGGCCGGGACGGCTCGTTCGCGAGCCCCGGCGCCTGGGGGGTCGTGTGGGAGGACCTGGTGGAGCTCGACTACTCGAGCGAGGGCCTGCGCGGGTACATGGCGGACGTGTTCCTCTTCTGGTGCAGGCATGGGGTGGACGGATTCCGGTGCGATGCGGGGTACATGATCCCGGCCGAGGCGTGGAGGGAGATCGTCGGCAGGGTGCGCGAGCAGTACCCGGACACGGTGTTCATGCTCGAGGGCCTGGGCGGGCGCATATCCGTGACGGACGCCCTCCTCGCCGACGTTGGGCTCGACTGGGCGTATTCGGAGCTGTTCCAGACGTACGACAGGTCCCAGGCGGAGGCCTATCTTCCGGCGGCCAACGAGAGGGCGAGGCGCTTCGGCGCGCTCGTGCACTTCGCCGAGACGCACGACAACAACCGCCTCGCCTGCGGGGGGCGCGCGTACGCGAAGATGCGAGTGGCGCTCTCGGCGCTCCTGAGCCACCAGGGCGCGTGGGGGATCGCCAACGGGGTGGAGTGGTTCGCCACGGAGAAGATCGACGTGCACGGGCGGGGCGAGCTCAACTGGGGCGCGGAGGACAACATGGTCGGCCTCATCGCGTCCCTGAACCGCCTCCTCGCCGAGCATCCCGCGTTCAGCGGAGACGTGCGCCAGGAGCTCGTCCAGCGCGGCGGCGGGAACTTCCTCGCGGTGCTGCGCGAGACGGCGCGCCCGCTCGGCGGCGAGCGCGCCCGGGCGCTCGTGATCGTGAACCTCGACTGCTCGGCCGCCGTGAGCGCGCGCTGGGACGGCTCGAAGTTCCCCGAGGGCAGATGCCGCGAGCTGGTCGGAGGCGGGTCGGTGGACCTCGTGCAGGGCATCGAGGTGGGGCCTGGCGGGTTCATGTGCCTTGAGGAGGAGGGCCTGCCGGACAGGCGGGCGGAGCCCCAGTCCCGTCCGGCCGGGCGGGAGGACGGCGAGGCGGCGGCCGGGCCGTTCGCCGGGGGGAAGGTCTCGTGGCACTGGCCGGAGGACTGCCGCCGGGAGGTGTGCGTGCCGGACGGCATGGGCCTTGAGATAGACTGCGCCCATCCGTATCGGGCCCTGCTCCTTGAGGGGGAGAGGGCGTATCCGGCGGTGCCGAGGTATCGCGGGGACGGCACGCGCGCCAGGCGCCTGACGCTCGAGATCGCGGTGTTCGCGCCGGGCGGCGTCGAGCGTTCGCGCTCCGCGCTGCTGGTTCTGCCGCCCATAGGCGAGGCGCGCGTCGCGCTTGAGGTGACGGGCGAGGAGATCCGCAGGGACGGCACGCTGCGCACGTGCCTCTCGAACGGGAGCGGGGCGGACGCGTTCCTGCCGCTCCGGTGGGGCGAGGTGCGCTCGCAGTACGACTCACTCCTCTCGGCGAACCCGAATCCGACGTGTCCGGCGGACCGCGTCGTGATGTGGACGAGGTGCAGGGCGTGGCTGCAGTACGAGGGCTACTCGCACGCGATAGACGCCTCGACGTGCTCGCTCTTCCGGGCGGATCCCGGCGGGAGGGGGGCGGAGTGGCGCTTCCTCGTGCCGGCCGGGATGGGGCACGAGGTCCCGCTCTCGTTCAGGCTCGAGCTTGCGGAGGGCGTCAACGCGGGCAGGCTCGCCGTGCGCCGTCTCGACGACGGCGGCGCGTTCGGGGAGGCGGTGCGCATAGTGCTCCGCCCGGACCTCGAATGCCGGAGCTTCCACGAGGTCACGAAGGCGTACCGGGGGGAGGCCGAGATCGCCGGGAGGATCTCTGAGGGCGTGCGACTCGCCGTCCGCGGCGGCGAGATGCACGAGGGCCCCGAGTGGTCCTACAGCGTGCCGCATCCGGACGAGGCCGCGCGCGGGCAGGAGCCGTGCGGCGACCTGTATTCTCCGGGATGGATATCGTGCGACCTTGCGCCATCCGGCGAAGCCGAGGTGGTCTGCTCCGCCGCCGGCGCGGACCTTCGCGGGGCGGAGTGGCCGGGCCGGGGGAGCGGGAGGGCGCTGCCGGGCGCGCTTCCGCTCGCCGACGCCCTCGCCGCGTCGCTCGACCTGTTCATGGTCCGGCGCGGCGACAACCGCACCGTGATAGCGGGCTACCCCTGGTTCCTCGACTGGGGGCGCGACACGTTCATCGCGCTGCGCGGCTGCATCGCGGCGGGCAGGCTCGCCGACGCGAGGATGATCCTCGCCGCCTTCGCCGCGTTCGAGGAGCGCGGGACGCTGCCGAACATAATATACGGCGACACGGCGGGGAACCGCGACACGGTCGACGCGCAGCTCTGGTTCATCCTCTGCGTGAAGGAGCTCGAGGCGGCCGGAGGCCTGGAGCGGAGGGACGGCGCGGTCTTCCGGGCGTGCAGGTCGATCGTGGAGAACTACGTGAAGGGAACCCCCAACGGGATACGGGTCGACCCGGAGTCCGGGCTTGTGTGGTCGCCGCCGCACTTCACGTGGATGGACACCAACTATCCGGCGTGCACGCCGCGCTGCGGGTATCCGGTGGAGATACAGGCGCTCTGGATATGCGCCCTGCGCTTCGTGGGCGGGAAGTGGAGCGCGCTCGCCGACCGGGCCGCCGGGAGCGTGAGGCGGCTCTTCGTCGGGGCGGACGGCTTCGCGGACTGCCTCGACGCGTGGGGCGGCGAGCCGGCGGCCGAGGCGAGGCCGGACTTCTCGGTGCGTCCGAACCAGCTGCTCCTCATCACGCTCGGCGCGCTTGGCGAAGGGTGCGGCGAGGCGAGCCTTGCGGCGCTGCGCGCGTGCGAGCGCCTGCTCGTGCCCGGCGGGATCCGCTCGCTTGACGCGCGCGACGCGAAGTACCGCGGCGTCTACGCGGGCGACGAGGACTCGAGCCGCAAGCCGGCGTACCACAACGGCACCGTGTGGGCGTGGCCGATGCCGGCGTTCGCCGAGGCGGCGTGGAAGTGCGGGCGGCTCACGGCCGCGCAGGCGCTCTCGCTGCTTGCCGGGGCCGTGGAGAACGTGAACACGGAGTGCCTCTGCCACATCTCCGAGATAGCGGACGGGGATGCGCCGCACGCGCAGAAGGGGTGCCGCGCGCAGGCCTGGAGCGCGTCAGAATTCCTGAGAGTTCTGTTGACATTGCGGGCGGGGTTGTGATTTAATACGCGCATATCGGCAGACTGCGGAAAGTGCGGAAGTGTTAGACAAGCTGTTCAAGGGAGTGTTCCTCGTGGTGTTCGGCGCGATTGTCGCGACCGGGCTTGTGATCACGTTCCCGAAGTACCGCCAGGCGGCGGCGCTTGAGCAGGAGCGGGCCGAGCTCGAGCGCAGGATCGACCTCAAGAACGAGGAGATCGCCGAGGTGCGCACGATGCAGAAGCGCTTCGTCGAGGACCGCGAGTTCGTGGAGGCTCTCGCCCGCAAGGACAACCGGGCGTTTCCGGGCGAGATCGTGTTCGTGTTCGGCAGCAACTGAGGGGGTGAATGGGCGATGCGCTTCGCTCGTCTCGTCGTCGCGGTGCTGGGCTTTCCGCTCGTGTGGTCCCTCTGCCTCACGTTCTGCGATTCCTTCCGCCTCGTGTCGGACGCCTCCGGCGGCTGGCTTCCGCCTGGGGTCGTGCCGCTCCTGCTCGGCATGGTGGCGTTCCTTCTTCTGCTGGCGGCGGCGCCGGCCCCGGTGCGGATGTACGTGCTCGGGCACGAGCTGACGCACGCGCTGTGGGGCCTCGCCTTCGGGGCGAGGGTGTCCAGGCTCAGGGTCGGGCTGAGGGGCGGCAGCGTGAGCCTCACGAAGTCGAACGTGCTGATCACGCTTGCGCCGTACTTCTTCCCGTTCTGGACGGCGCTCGTGGTCGCGCTCGCGCTGGCGGTGCGGGCGGCGATGCATTTCTGCTGTCCGGGCGCGCCGCTTCCGGCGCCCTGGGCGTGGATGTTCGCCATCGGGTTCACGTGGAGCCTCCATCTGCTCTTCACGCTGCGTTCGCTGATGCAGAGGCAGCCGGACGTCGAGGAGTATGGGCGGGTGTTCTCGTGGACGCTCATCCTCGCGCTCAACCTGGCCGTGGCGATTCTCTGGATGGTGTGCACCACGCCGGTCTCCCCGAAGGCGGTCGGGCGGCGGGCGGCGTCGAACGCGGCGGACGCGTATGCGGCGGTGTGGAGGCTTTCGGCGCGCATGGCCTCGTTCGCGTATGATACAATACGCGCCAATGGAAACTGAAAGGCAGGGTAAGGAAGGATGAGTCTCTCCGTAGGAATAGTGGGTCTCCCGAACGTGGGCAAGTCGACGCTCTTCAACGCGCTGACCAAGAGGCAGCAGGCCGCGGCCGAGAACTACCCGTTCTGCACGATCGAGCCGAACTCGGCGGTCGTCGAGGTGCGCGACGGGCGCCTCGACGAGCTTGCGGAGATCGTTCATCCCGCGCAGACGATCCGGGCGACGGTGGAGTTCACCGACATCGCGGGCCTCGTCAAGGGAGCCTCGAAGGGCGAGGGCCTCGGCAACAAGTTCCTCGCCAACATCCGCGAATGCGACGCGATCCTCCACGTGGTGCGCTGCTTCGAGAACGACGACATCATCCACGTGCAGGAGGGCGGGAGCAAGTCCGCCCCGATCTCTCCCGTGGACGACGCGGAGGTGATCGAGACGGAGCTCGTGCTGGCGGACATGGAGCAGCTGCAGAAGCGCTACGAGAGAGTCCGGAAGGAGGCGCAGGCAAAGCCGCCGCTCCGTCCCGAGGCCGAGGCGTGCGCCGCGCTCCTGAAGCATCTCGAGGGCGGCGCGCCCGTGCGCAGCTTCCCGCGCAAGGAGGGCGACGCCATCCTGCCAGTGCTGAGGGACCTGCACTTCCTCACGGACAAGCCCGTGATCTACTGCGCGAACGTCGCGGACGACGGCGTCACCGGCGAGGGGAACCCGCACGTGGCCGCGCTTGGCGAGTACGCCGCGGCGCATGGATGCGAAATGGTGGTGGTGTGCGCCCAGATGGAGGCGGATCTCGCCGGGCTCTCGGACGACGAGGCGGCGGAGTTCCTCGCCAGCTACGGCCTCTCCGAGTCGTCCCTCGACCGCACGATCGCGCTCGCCTACCGCACGCTGGGCCTGGCGTCGTACTTCACGGCCGGGCCGAAGGAGGCGCGGGCCTGGACGTTCCGCCGCGGGTGGAAGGCCCCGCAGTGCGCCGGCGTGATCCACACGGACTTCGAGAAGGGCTTCATCCGGGCGGAGGTCGTGGCGTTCGCCGACTACGTGAAGCACTCCGGGGTCGCCGGCGCCCGCGCGGCCGGGGCGCTGCGTCCGGAGGGCCGGGACTACGAGATGCAGGACGGCGACGTGGTGGAGTTCCTGTTCAGCAAGTGAGCCGGCGCCCGGCCTCTCCGGCCGATGCCGCGAATCGGAGTTGCGGTTCCATGGACAAGCTACGCACCCACCTGATACTCGACTATCTCAAGGAGCGCAAGCGCTGCACCCTGGCGGAGCTCATGGAGCGCTTCGGCGTCAGCTCCGCCACGATCCACCGCGACGCGGAGGAGCTCGCCAGGCGCGACGCCGTCTCGAAGGTGCGCGGGGGCCTGGTGTGGAATGAGCGCTCCGCCGTCGCGCCCGGGCCGAACGGATACCAGGATCGCGCGGTCTCGAACCGCAGGGCCAAGCTTGCCATCGCGGAGAAGGCTCTTGCCCTGGTGGACGAGGGAGACATCCTCTTCCTCGACTCCTCCACCACGGTCTACGAGTTCGCCATGGCGCTGAGGAACGCCGGCTTCCAGCACCTCACGATCGTCACGAACTCCGTCTCCATCATGCAGAACTTCCGCAAGTTCCCGTCCCAGCACGTGCTCATCGGCCTCGGGGGGAACTACGACGCGCAGCTCAACTCCATCCTCGGCGCGGCCGCGCTCGAGCAGCTCTCCGGCTTCAACGTCACGAAGGCGTTCGTCTCGGCGTTCGGGATGGACAGCAAGACCGTGACCACGAACCACGAGCGGCAGGCGGAGCTGATCCGCAAGGCCCTCGACAACGCACTGAAGCGGTATCTCCTGCTCGACCACTCGAAGGTGGGGCGGACCGGCCTCTACCGGCTCGCCGCCCGCGGCGCGTTTGACGCGATAGTCACCGATTAGGCGCAGGGACGCGGCGGCGCGGGGTTCCGCCCGGACGGCTGAAGTTATACTTGCCTAACAGGGAGAGGTTGTGGGATAATTGCCGCCATTTATCACGGAAAGTGGTTTTCCACCAAAATAGGAGTACTAAAGAAAGATGGCCAAGAAGATCATGGTTGACGGCAACACCGCCGCAGCCCAGATAGCGTTCGCCTGCTCCGAGGTCGCGGCGATCTACCCGATCACCCCGTCCTCGCCGATGGCGGAAACGTGCGACGAACTCGCGTCCGCGTGCAAGACGAACATCT
>CAVERN010000033.1:0-13589 GCA_963618095.1 bacterium
GGCCGTCGATGATGGGACGGATCCCGACGCGCGGGAACTTGTTGTTCGTGAACACTGTCTGGCTCATTCTCTTCCTCCTTGCCTTGCTTGCGTTGAAGTCGCCCTGCTTCCGATGAAGCAGACGGCATAGATGCCCACCACGGCGAAGCAGATCGCCGGCACCGCGAAGCTCGCGCGCAGAGAGGCCTGGCACAGCCTGAGGCCGCTGTCCCAGTCCGTGGCAAACCCTGGGACAAGCGAGCACCACGCGGAGCGCGGGTCGCCTATTATGTCCGCCATCCACGGCGTGATGATCGCCCCGCCGAGTATCGACATGATGAGCCCGGACGCCCCGAGCTTCAGCGCCTTCGGGTCGAGGCCGCCAAGCGCGATTCCGTAGATCGTGGGGAACATGAGCGACATGAACCCGCTCATCGCGACAAGGCAGACGATGTTCGCGGAGAAAGGCAGGCCGCAGACCGAGAAGAGGATGCGCGTGGGCAGATACATCACGCCCAGGCAGCACGCCATCGCGCCGGCCGAGAACAGCGCCATCATCTTCGCCGGGTCCATGCACCGCATGAGGAACGTGGCGATCCAGCGGCAGGCGACGAAGAGCGAGATGGCGACCATGTAGTACGTCGCGCCGTCCTTTGGCGTGACGCCGAGCTCCTTCTGGCAGTAGACGTTCAGCCAGGTCCAGGCCGCTATCTGCACGCCCACGTAGAAGAACTGCGCGACCACGCCCATCCAGTACCGCGGCGTAGAGAGGAGAGTGCCGAGCATCGCCCGGTACTCGCGCTGGACGACCACGTACGCGAGCGGGCCGAGGCATCCGCAGAGGACCCACGCTATCTTGTCCATCTCCGGGAAGAGGACGTGGAGCGCGACGATCGGCAGGAACGTGAAGAGCGCGGCCACGCCCACCCGGGCGAGCGCAGTCCCGCGGCTGGAGGCGCTCGCCGAGCCGTCGTCCCTCGCGAAGAGGAACATGAGCCAGATCAGCGCCGCCACCGCGCAGAGCCCCACGTATGGCGCGCAGACCCAGAAGAGCTCGCTGTGGATGATCGCCTGGCGCGTCGCCTCGTCCATCTGCGCGCGGGCCTCGGCGGTGGCGGGGTTGAGGTGCGAGAGGATGAGCTGCTGGGCGAGGACTATCCCGGCCATCGACCCCACCGGGTTGAACATCTGCGCGAAGTTGAGGCGCCTGACGGCGGTCGATTCGTCCCCGAGCGACAGCACGTATGGATTGCAGGTGGTCTCGAGCAGCGAGCACCCGCCCGCGACGATGAAGATCGCGATGAAGTAGACGTCGAAGCTCTGCGCGATGCAGGCGGGGATGTAGAGCAGCGCTCCCGCCACGTAGACGAAGAGCCCGATCAGCACGCCCTTGCGGTAGCTGAGCTCCTCCGCCAGGATCGCCGCGAAGATCGCCAGCACCGCATACGCCCCGTAGAACGCGACCTGCACGAGCCCGGCCCGGGACTGGTCCATCGTGAATATGCGCTGGAACGACGGCACGAGATTGTCCGTCATGTTGTTCAGCAGACCCCACAGCGTGAAGCAGCACACGAGGAGCGCAAAGACGAGAACACTGCCACGCGGGACGAGACGCACTTTTTCCATGTGCCGCATTATACCACTTCCGGCACCCCTCCGGCCGTCCGTCACCCGTCGGAGTCGCGGATGGCCGAGAGTATGGCCTCGGGCGTGATCGGGAGGCCCTTCACGCGCAGGACCACTATCCGGCTGACAAGCGCGCTCTCGAAGTCGGAGAGCCGCACGCCGTCCTTGCGGTCCTCGAGTATGCGCATCAGGTCGGACGACGTGAGATGCTCCGGGACGGGCTTCTTCCGCACGAAGAGATCCGTGAACGCCACCCCGACCTTCGTCAGCGGATGCAGGATCTTCTCCATCACCACGTAGACCGGGGCCAGCATCAGTATCCTCCGGAGCGGACGCGCGGCGCAGAGCAGCTTCGGCATGAACTCCGACGTGTACAGCACGATGAACGCCGCGACGAAGCTCCCCGCCGAGCGCGCCAGCGACCCCTCGCAGAGCTCGAGCACGAGCGCGGCGGACGCGGACGAATACGTCACGTTCGAGATGTTGTTGCCTATCAGCAGCGTCGTGGTCGTCCACGACATGTCGGAGATCGCCTTCTGCACCATCTTGGCCTTGCGCCCGCCGGCCCTGGCGAGATGCAGGATCCTCCCGCGGCTGACGGAGAGGAAGCCCGTCTCCGCCCCGGAGCAGAACGCCGAGGACGCGAGCGCGGCCAGGATGACCAGGACGAGCGCCACGATGCTCATTCGTCGTCCTCCTCCGTGCGCTCCACCGCCTCGTCCGTCTCGTCTATGATGGCCTCGTCGGAGACCGCCACGCCGTCCGCCCCCGCGCCCTGCGGGGCGAGCACCTCGAGGCGCACGAGCGTGACCCTGCGGTGGCGGCGCTTCAGCACCGTGGCGCGGCACCCGTCGGCGACGATCTCCTGCCCTACGTGCGGAATCCTCTCCGCGTGGAACTGCACCCATCCCGAAAGCCTGTCGGCGTCCTCCGCCTCCAGGTCCACGTCGAGCCGGCGGTTTATCTCGTCCAGACTCGCGCGGGCGTCGATCTCCCAGACGTTCCCGCCAACGCGCGAGATGGCGGGCTCCTGGTCCGGGCTCGAGAACACCCCGGGGCCGACGATCAGCTCCAGCACGTCGTTCGGCGAGATTATGCCGGCGGTGCCGCCGTACTCGTCCAGCACCACCGCAAGCGGCTTGCGGCTCTTCGCGAACGTCCTGAGGAGATCGTCCAGCGCCACGGTCTCGGGCACGAAGAGGGCGTCCTCGATCCTGCCCGTCTCGCCGTCGATCACGCCCTCTATCGCGTCCGGAGTGCGCCGGAACACGGGGAGCCACCGATGCCTGGCGGCGGCGAGCGACGCCTTCCTGGACTTCTCGTCGAGATCCAGGTCGTACCCCTCGATGTCCACGCGCGGAGTCATCTCGTCGTTCGCGCACAGCTCCGAGAGGCGCAGCACGCCCTCTACCATCTCGGCGTCTGCGGCGGAGACGTCCCCGCGCTCGGCCGCGGACTCGAGCACGGACACGAACTCGGAGTCGGAGAGCGCGCGCCTCTCGCGCTCAAGCGCGGGGGCGAACGCCCGGGAGGAGGCGCGGAGCACATGGCTGAACGGGGCCAGCATGCCGCGCCAGAAGATGAGGAGCGGCGCGAACAGCGGGGCGAGCTCCTCCGCGTAGCGCAGCGCCAGCCTCTTCGGGGTGATCTCCCCGAACACGAGCAGCAGCACCGTCATCACCGGGACCGACAGGTACGCCCCGCAGGGGATGTAGTCCCTGAACAGCCTGTACCCGATCGTCGAGATGGCGAAGTTCACGAACGTGTTCCCCACGAGCAGCGTCGAGAAGAGCATCGCCTTGTCGTCCAGGCAGCGGCCGATGCCAACGTCCGCGCGGGGGTTCCTCTGCCTTATCCGCGCCCTCTGCGCGCCCGTCAGGGAGAACAGCACCGTCTCCGCGCTCGAGAAGAACGCGGAGAGGAGGAACAGCGGAAGGAGCGCTATGAGCCAGAAGGCCATGCCCGTCAGAAGAACCACTTGGCGCAGGCGAGCAGCCCCTGCTTCCATGGCACGCGGTGGGAGACGCCCGTCCTGCCCTGGAACTCCGACAGGTGCGCGCAGTACCAGTCGTAGTTCCTCACGAGCGCGTCCTTGTTCGAATAGCGTGGCCTGAAGTCCAGCATCTTCTCAGCCCTTTCGATGGACACGAAGCTGTCCGTAGAGGCCGTCTCGTACACCCATGGATACAGCGGCGAGAGCTTCAGCGCCTCCAGCACCCTGAGGATGAACACTATCGGCCTCACCGGCAGGCCGCGTATCTTCTTGCCGTGGCCGGCCCTGTCGAGCACGGCCTGGTAGTCCTCCCTCATCGTGGTGAATTCCCTCGCGCCGATGTTGAACTCGGAGTTCACCCTCTCGTCCGGGTACGTCATCGCGTTCCAGAGCGCGTCGCACAGATCCTCCACGTCCATGAGCTGGTAGCGGTTGGCGCCGCTGCCTATCATCGGGAATCCGTGCCCGGTGTACGCCCAGTCGTAGAAGAGGGCGAACACCCCGAGCCGCTCCGGGCCTATGAAGCTCTTCGGGCGGATCACGCACACCGTCTGCCCCTCGGCGCGCGCCTTCCGGCACAGCTCCTCCGCCTCGATCTTCGCGTGCCCGTACGGACCCACGCCGACGAGCTCGTCCGTCTCGAATATGGGATGCCGCCTGGGCACTCCGTACACGGCAGTGGACGAGATCTGCACCACGCGCCCCACTCCGAGGCGGCGCGCGGACGCGAGCACGTTGCGTATGCCCTCCACCTCGGTCGTGCGGATGTCCTCCGGCGGATAGAGCGGCAGCGCCGCCGCCGCGTTCACCACCACGTCGCACCCCTCGCAGACCCGGTCGACGACCGCGGCGTCGCGCACGTCCCCGAGCGTGAACCTGAGCCACGGCTCGCCCTTCTCAGGATAGTCGAAGTCGGCTATGTCCAGGACGCGGATCTCGTCCACCCCCCTCTCGCGAAGCTTGCGCACGAGGTTTATCCCGAGAAAGCCGCTGCCACCCGTTATCAATGCCTTCATTTCTTCTCCTTCAGAGTATCGACCACCGGCTTCGTAAGCGCCGAGACCGTCGCGGCCGAAAGCGTGAACGCGGCCTCCGAGCCGCCGACCGTCGCGAACCGTCCGCCGTCTGCCGCCACCGAGCCGATAAGCAGGGTGCGCAGCGCGGACTCGCTGTCGTCGAGCTCGAAGCGCAGCGTGTACGACGGCCTGTCGAAGCCGTACCGCCCGAAGTCGTCCCGGCCGAGCATCGCCGTCTCCACGCGCTCCGCGACGATGCCACTGGCCAGCAGGGCGAGCAGTCCGTCCTCGCCGTCCGCCGCCGGCCCGCGCATGGACGGGCCGCGCACCTCCCACTCGGACCCCGCCGCCGTGGCGACCAGGATCCTGCGCACCTTCTCGGCCGGGCACCGCATGAGAGTGCGGTCCCGGAGGTCCGGCAGGCGGCAGCCCTTCAGCAGGAACGCGCCGGACAGCGCGCGCTCGACGAAGTTCGTCTCGGCGGTGCCAACCGACACCAGCAGCGCGTCCTCGGACTCCCCGGCCACGTCCATGCCGCGCACGGAGAGGATCCTTCCGAGCAGGCGGGCCACGTTCTCCGCGTCCGCCGGGGCCGTCACGGGCGACGCGAGCCGCCAGGGGTCGGCCGGGCTCCTGCGCGAGACCTGGTACCTGGACTGCCCCTCGGATATGACTACGCTCGTCACCGCCGACTCGTCCACGGGGAACACGCGCGTATCCTCGAGCTTGCGCTGGAAGCTTCGGCACCTCTCGAGCAGCGACGCCGGCACCTTCACCATCGCCCCCTCCGATGAGAGCGCCCACACCTCGTTCGTCCCGGCCGCCTGCCCGAACACGACCTTCTCCACCACGCCGAGCGGACTCCTCAGAGATATCGTGTACGACCCCTCGTCGGGCGCGATGGCGGCGCTCCCCGCCTCGCCCTCGCGTCCGTACGCGGAGATGCGCGCCGAGCACACCGCGTCGACGAGGGCCTCGGCCTCGGCCCGGTCCGCCGGCGCGTCGACCGGCTCGGAGAGCCGCCATGCGTCGCCGGAGCGGACCAGCTTCGAGAACGGCTCTCCGGGGACCTTGATCCCGATGTCCGCGATGTCCTCCGCGACGAGGGAGAAAAGCCCCTTGCGGCGGAGATCCCCAGCCGGGCGGTCGAGCTCGCGCAGTACCGAGGCCGGAACCGTGAACACGGATCCGCCCCCCCGCCTCATCACGTAGACCTCGTCGCCCGTCGAGGTCGTCCGCCCGAACAGGTTGGTCTCCACCCGCGCTCCGTCCAGGGAGAGCATCGCCAAGAGCCTCGGGCGCTCGAGGCCCAGGTCCCGCAGGGACTGGCCGAACGACTCCATGTCCGCCAGGGAGAGCGAGTCCCGCACCTCGGCGAACGCCACGGCGTCGACGATGCGGGCCGCCGTCTCGGAATCGGCCGCCGCCCTGATCGGCCTGTCCATGAGCCATTCGCCGCCGCGGCGCACAAGCGACACGCACTGGGTCTGGCCGTCCTGGCCGCAGCGGACGATCTCGATGGCGGACACCGCCTCGGGCCTCATCGACGAGAGCGCCAGGCCCGTCGCGGCGGCGCCGGACCGGTCGGACCGCCACGCCACGGCGAGCGCGAGCGCGAAGACGAGGCTCAGGGCGAGGGAGGCGGCTATCGCGCGCAGGTTGCTCACGGATGCCTCCTTTTCCAGGCGACGCACGCCAGCGCCAGCATCGCGGCCGCCGCAGGGAGGCAGAGAGCCGCGACGACGGCCAGCCTGACCCTGCCGCCGCGGTCCAGGTTGGTCACGAGCACGTTGCCGGAGATGTCGGCGGAGCCAGGCACGTCTATCCCGGCAAGCCAGGCCACCGAGTTGAGAAGCAGGTTGCGGTTCGCGTTGGCGCGCGAGGCGAGGGACGAGTTGCGGAGGAAGGAGCCGTCGCCTATCAGGACGATCCTCGCCGGCCGTATCGCCAGGTCGCTCTTGAGGTACGACCCCTTCTCGGCGGCGACGGCGAACGGCTGGCCGCCCGACATGCAGAGCGGCGTGAACGAGAAGCCGCCCTCCCCGCCTGCCGAGGAATCGCCGAATCCGAACCACACCGACCCCGGCGCGAACGACACCACCGTCCCCAGCAGGCGGTCAGAGATCGCGTGGCCGCCGAACTCGGCGGCCACGACGTCCGCGCCGCCCACCGTGTGCGCCGGCGCCTCGGCACGGTGCACGGAGATCCCGTACGCTCCGAGGAGCGGGCCCACCCCGGCGGACGCGTCCCCGGACACGGTCGCGAGCAGATGCCCGCCCTGCGCGATGAACCGCTCGACGTCCTTCCGCTCCGCCAGCGAGAGCGGAACCTTCGCGCCGGACACGACGAGCACGGAGCAGTCCTGTGGGATCGGCGACGTGGCGCAGAAGAGCGACTCCACCACGTGGCCGTCCTGCCTCAGGGCGCGCACCGCGTCGCTCGCGCCGTCCCGCCCGCCGTCCGCGACGTCCGGCTCGCCATGCCCCGCGGTGAACAGCACCCGCCCGCGCCCCCTCGGCATCGACAGCCTCTGCATCGCGGTCGCGCACGCCCTCTCGTCTATCTCGTCCACAGGCAGGACTATGCGCGGGCGGCGTTCGGCGGAGAACGCCACGTAGCCCTCCGCAAGCCCCATGCCGGCGAGCCTGTCCGCGCCGACGTCCCACCTCGGATCGACGAACTCGCACCTCACGCCCGCGCCGGCGAGGGCGCGGGACTCCGCGGAGAAGGCGCCGAGCAGGCGCTTCACGGCGGCGGACCTGGGGTCGTTCCGGCGCAGGCAGACCGTGACGAGCGCCTCGTGCGGCATGTCGGAGAGGATCTCCCGGGTGCGCGCCGAGAAGACGGCCGCGCCCGAGCCTTCGGGCCAGCAGAGCCGAATGTCCATGAAGCGCCATGCGCAGACGGAGAAGAGCGCCGTCGCGAGGAGCGCGCACGCCACCGAGAGGACCGTGGTCGCCTTCAGCGCGAGCCTGCCGTCGCCGACAAGCCGACGCATGGCGAACGCCTTGGACGACGCAAAGACGGAGAACGCCGCGACCGCGACCGCGACCGCCAGGGCGCACAGCGACACGCCCCCGTCGGCGGCGTCGGCGACGATGGCGTCTATCGGCATCTCGGCAGACGTCCGGCGCACGAGAGGGCTCCACGCCTCAAGCGCCAGGTACAGGGCGCGCGGCGCGACGCCGGCAACGAGCAGCGAGGCGACCGCCGCCGGGGCGGGGCGGCGGAGAGCGGCGGCGGCGAGCGAGCCGACCGCGGCGAGCGGGAGCGCATACGCGCAGAGCGCGACGAACGCCGGGCACAGGCGAAGCGCCGTGAGCCCCGGCGCGAGAGACGGCGCGAGCCACGGCAGGGCGAAGGCCGGCAGGCAGAACGAGACCGCCACCGCCAGCGCCACGGCCACGTAGGCGCCGAGGAGACGCCCGGCGGCGAACGTGCGCTCCGCCACCGGGGCGACCAGGTCGATCTCGGCGGAGGAGCGGTCGCCGTCGCCGTCCCACAGGCGCATCGTGAGGAGGGACGTGAGCAGAGGCAGCGCCTGGGACGCCGAGACGGCCCAGAGCGACGCCACCGAGACCGGCGCGCCCTCCGAGTCAAGGAGCGACTTCGCGAAGAGCGCGCCCGCCGCCGCCAGAAACGCCGCGACGGCGAACGCGGACGTCGCCTGGCCCGCCATCCGGCCAAACGCCCGGCCGGCAACCACCAGCAGCGCCCTCATGCAACCCTCCCCGCCTTGAGCTCGACCACGGACGCCCCGACCCGGCCAAACCAGTCGATCTCATGCCCGGCGAGCACGATGGACGCGAACGGCCGGAACGAGTCGACCACCGACGCCACCGCCTCCCGCGACTCCAGGTCGAGATCGGCGAACGCGTCGTCCAGCAGCAGGAGACGCGGACGCAGCAGAACCGCCTCCGCCAGCGCCACGCGCCTGCGCTGCCCCCGGGAGAGGCTTCCCACCGCAAGGTCTGCCAGCGGCGAGAGGGCGCATATCGACATGGCCTCGCGCACGCGATGGCGTATCTTGCGCGTCTGCTCGCCCTTGAGCCTCGCCCGGTACCTGAGGTAGGACTTCACGGAAATGTCGGGCTCCGCCGAGAGAGACTCCCCAAGCCATCCGAGACGCCGCCTGTGGCGCAGCGGCGCCGCCGAGACGTCCACCCCGTCCGCAAGCACCGCGCCGGACGACGGAAGCCAGATTCCGGCCATTATCTTCAGGAGCGTGGACTTGCCGGCCCCGTTCGCGCCCGTCACCGCCAGAACGTCGCCGGCGTCGACCGAAAACGACACTCCGGCAAGCACGTCCCTGCCAGCGCGGGAGAAGCAGACATTTCTCACTTCAAACATGGACGCGATTTTATCAGAAAACCCCCTTGCGCGCCATCTTCCATTGTGATATATTACGCGCCGTTTTTCCGCCTTGCTCGGGTGGTGAAATTGGCAGACACGCATGCTTGAGGTGCATGTGGAGAGATCCTTGCGGGTTCGAGTCCCGCCCCGAGCACCATTCATGGCAGATGTCCGTGATCTGGCGAGGCGAAAAGCGATCGGTGGGATACTCAAGCGGTCAACGAGGGCAGACTGTAAATCTGCTGGCTTACGCCTTCCAAGGTTCGAATCCTTGCCCCACCACCAATCCCCCCCCGGAATCAAGGCGAAATGCGCTAGTGGAGATATTCCCCGCCTACTCGAGGATCTGCCCCGTGCGCGAGATCGTGACGACCTGCCAGGGCAGATGCTTGCCGGAGGCGCGGAGCGCGAGCTGCGCCGCGCGCTCGAGCCCGCCGCAGCAGGGGACCTCCATGCGCACGAGCGTGACGGAGCGAATGTCGTTGATGCGAAGGATGTCCGTCAGCTTCTCGGAATAATCGACGGGGTCGAGCTTCGGGCATCCGACGACCGTCACGCGGCCGCGCATGAACGACTGGTGGAAGTTCGCGTAGGCATACGCCGTGCAGTCCGCCGCGATCAGCAGCTCGGCGCCGTTGAAGAACGGCGCGTTCGGCGGCACGAGCCGAATCTGGCACGGCCACTGGGCAAGCTGGGACGGGGTTTCTTCTGACGAAGGCGAAGCGCCTGCGATCCCGGCGGCTTGCACGCGCTTCAGCGTCTGCATCCGCATGCCGGGGCATCCGCCGGCCGGCGGCGTCGCCTGGCGCGTCTGCCTTGCGGCGGCGACGGCCTTTTCGTCGTAGGCGGCCGCCTCGCGCTCGACGAACGTGATCGCGCCCGTCGGACACTGCGGAAGGCAGTCGCCGAAGCCGTCGCAGAAATCGTCGCGCAGCAGCTTCGCCTTTCCGTTGACCATGCCGATCGCCCCTTCGTGACACGCTGCGGCACACGCGCCACAGCCATTGCACTTCGCCTCGTCGATTTCAATGATCTTTCGCTTCATGATTCTTCTCCTCTGTCTGGTCTTTCAATCGGTAGGGCTGGCGTTCCACCGCCAGCCGCAAATCATAAATCGCAAATCTCTCTCTCCCTACCATCTACCATCTACCAACTACCCTAAATCACAAATTTCACACGCCATAGGCCTTCCAGAAGAAGATCCGATAGAGCGCGCGGCACACCTGGACGAAGAGAGCGTTTGGCAGGAACCGCCAGCAGAGATACTGCACACGATAGCACAAATCGAGAGGACGCGACTGCTCGGCGACTTCAGGGACGCCCGCAAGCGCGGCAAACCGACGATAGAGAGGCCGAATCGGATGCTTCGACTCCCTATACCATGGACGGCCAAGCGTATGTCCCGCAAAGTGATAGATCCGCGGACGCTCGCGCGCGGCGGCGTAGTCGGCGGATGAAAACCAGATTCCCTCCGGAATGGCCATGATCTTCAGCACGTCGTCCCGCGACCGGAACATCGCGTAGTGAGCGAGGAAGTTATAGGCGGGAGGCAGCAGGGCAACGTCGCCCGCACGTCCGAGCGTTCGGGCAATGAGATCCTGATCTGCGAAGAAGGCCCGCGCGGGCGAATCGTGGACGGCCGCGAGAACGCGGTCCGTCATGTGCGTCCTGCGGCAGGCTTCGCAGTCGAGAACCATGACGCCTGCGTTGTAATACGGGGTCGTCAACGGCAGACCAATCATCTTCTTGTATTCGACACGAAGACAGTCATACGCAAGCGCAAGCGGCTTCCCGTCCAGATCCTGGCCGAAGAGCGGCGACAAGTCGCCATTGACGAGCGTGTCGGAGTCCAAGTAGACGACACGCTTCACATCGGGCATCAGCTGCGGGATGAAAAGCCGCGCATAGGTCGAATAGGAGACATAGCCGCTTGCACCGGCCGATTCAAGGCGGCCGAGTTCGATTGCGACGTCGACGGCGGAGAACGAGCCGCCCAACCGTTCGCAGAGCGTCTTGAGGAACTGAAGCGAGGTCGCGCTGACGTCATTCACGAGAACGACGACCCGGGCGCCGGGGTTGTGCGTCAGAAGCGAGGCCATCGAGACGGCCGTCAGCTTCACGTAGTTCTCGTCCGTCGAATAGGCGAATATCAAGGGCACGCCCTCGCCGCGCTCGCACGGCACGATCTGACTCTTCTCTTCAGCCACTCTTCAGCGCCTCCCTCCTTGCGATTTGCCGCGCGGCGAGCATGGCGGAGAGGGAGGGATTCGAACCCCCGGCCCCTTGCGGGGCAACGGTTTTCAAGACCGCCGCGATCGACCGCTCCGCCACCTCTCCACGCACCCCGCCCGAAGGCGGAAATGGCGCGAATTATACCACAATCCGCGATCGGTCAATCCTCGTCGCCGGACAGGACAATCCCAGGCAGCCAGGCCTCCGCGAGCACGGGCCAGCAGTCCGTGGGGTTGCCCTTCTCCCGCATCCCGTAGCCATGCCCGCCGGCGCTGAAGAGGTGCATCTCCGCCTTGACGCCGGCCGCGGTCAGGGCCGCGTAGTAGGCGAGGGAGTTCTGCACCCCGCATGGATCGTCCTGCGACTGGACTATGAACGTCTGCGGGGTCGACCTGTCCACCGCGAAGCACCCGCGCAATCCCGGCGTCCCCTTGCCAGGCCCCACCTGGCCGTCGACCAGGTCCCACGGGTATATCACGAGCGCCCAGTCGGGGCGGCACGACGCCTTGTCGGTGGAGTCCACCGGCTCGTACCCCCGCTTCGCGTGGCAGGTCGACACCCTCGCCGCGAGGTTCGCCCCGGCGGAATACCCCACTATCCCGATGTTCGTAGGGTCCACGCCGAAGTTGACCGCGTTGGCGCGTATGCAGGAGATCGCCCTCTGCGCATCCGCGAAGGCGGCGTCGCGGCGGTCCGGGCAGCGGTACTTCAGGATGAACGCCGCCACGCCCCTCTTCGCGAACCACTGCGCGGTCTCCGAGCCCTCGTGCCCCCAGGCGACATACGAGTAGCCGCCTCCGGGGCACACGAGAACCGCCGGGACGGGGGCGTCGGCCGCCGGCTTCACGAACGTCACCGTAGGCACGGACACGTTCGTGAACCTCACTATGTCGTCGGTTGTGGGCTTCACGGTCTCTGGCCCCACATCCTGATACATCGGGATCTTCCCCTCCGGCCACAGGGGGAACGTGCCGCCCTCCGCAGACGCGCGCGCCGGCGCAAGGAGCGCGCCCGCGGCGGCGAAGAGGGCTGCGATCGGACATCTTCTCATCTTCCGGTTCCTTTCGTTCATGCGCCGCCCGCTAATATACGAACAGCATCTCGCGGTATTTCGGCAGCGGCCATCGCCTGTCGTCTACCAGATGCTCGAGCGCATCGACGGTCTTGCGCAGCGCCTCCATCCGCTCCACGATCTCGCCGGGCGTCCCCCTTGCGAGCGCCTTCTCGAGGCGCTCGCACTTCACGTGGAGGTCGTCCAGTCCGGCGCCGAGCTTTATGGAGAGCGCCTTGAGCCCGCGTATGCCGACCTTGAGCCCGTCCTTGTTCGCGAGCGAGATCGCGGTTGCGAGCTTCGAGAACTCGTCCGCGACGACGGGCCGCACCATCGCCCTGGCGATCTCGAGCGAGACGCCTCCCTCGATCACGATGCGGCGGGAGTAGTCTTCGAGCGCGATCTCGCGCCTCGCGTTCATCTCGGCGGGCGTGAGCACCCCATAGTCAAGGAACATCCTCTGGTTGGCCGCGTCGCCGAGCGGCTCAATGGCCGCCGGAGTGTTCGGCAGGTCGGGGAGGCGCCGGCGCGCCGCCTCGCGCTTCCACTCCGCCGAATAGCCGTCCCCGGAGAACAGCACGCGCGAGTGCTTGCGTATCAGCCTCTGCAGCAGCGCCTGGAGATTCGCGTTGAAGTCGCCATCCATCGCCTCCAGCTTGCCGCATATCGCGTCGATCGACTCGGCGACTATCGTGTTGAGGATTGTCTGGTTGATCGCGCAGTTGTGCGAGGAGCCGGGCGCCCTGAACTCGAACTTGTTGCCGGTGAAGGCGAAGGGCGAGGTGCGGTTGCGGTCGGTCGTGTCCGCCGGCAGCGGCGGGAGGGTGTCCACGCCTATCTTCATGCCGCCGCGCCGGCCGGAGCCCTTCTCCGGCCTGCCGCTCTCGATCTCGCGGAATATGGCGGAGAGCTCGTCGCCGAGGAATATGGATATGACCGCCGGCGGCGCCTCGTTCGCCCCGAGCCTGTGGTCGTTGCCGGCGCCGGCGGTGGATGCGCGGAGCAGGTCGGCGTGAAGGTCCACCGCGCGTATCACGGCCGATAGCACCGTGAGGAATATGGCGTTCTCCTTCGGGTTGCTTCCTGGCTGGAGCAGGTTGCGCCGCCCGTAGGCGATCGACCAGTTGCAGTGCTTGCCGCTGCCGTTCACGCCCCGGAACGGCTTCTCGTGCAGGAGGCACGCGAACCCATGGCTCTCGGCCGTCTGCCGCAGGACCTCCATCGTGAGCATGTTGTGGTCCACGGCGAGATTCAGGTCCTCGAACAGCGGCGCGAGCTCGAACTGCGCCGGCGCGACCTCGTTGTGGCGCGTCTTCGCCGGGATGCCGAGCTTCCAGAG
>CAVERN010000034.1:0-9202 GCA_963618095.1 bacterium
AGTCCCGCCGACGCAGCGACTCCCGCCGCCACGCGACCCGCTCCGCCATCTTCCGGCGGCGCATCAGCTCCCATTCGCGATCAGTCATTTGCTTTTCCCTTTCTTTCCGTTCTTCGCGCCGCGAAGCACCCGCTTCACCGCCGCGTAAACCCCCATCATGTATTCCGCCGCCGCATTGGGGCAGCCCGGCCTCTTGCGATACGAGCACACATAGCGGCTTGTCGTCCTGTGCGTGTCGGAGACCTGTATCTCCACGAGCCACAGCGGGACGAAGCCCTCTGGCGGACGCCCCGCAGTCATCGAGCCGGCGTCCTCGGTCAGCACGTCCACGATCTGCGCCGCATGGTTGGCCGTCATCACGCGCCCGTCGCCGGGGCGTTCGCCGTCCTCCTCGTCGCGGACGTAGACGAACAGGCTCTGCCACCTGTCCGGGGACATCGCCCCCTCGATTGCCACTACCGCCACGTGCCGCCTCCCTTCACGGTCTCCCGCTTCCAGTCTTTGAGGTACGCCGCCACCGTCGTCGCCATGTGGGCGGCGTCCGCCGTCGTGTAAATCCCATGCGCGTCCGTGACTGGGCAGCCGTCCAGTGCAAGCATCTGCGCAAGCGCGTTCATCGGACGGCCGAGCCTCCGCCGCGCCGCCCTGGGCGTGTAGCAGTACGGCCAGGCGGCGCCTCCGCCCTCGCCGGAGACCATCGCGTCCGCGACGCCCACGCCGCGAAGCCTTGCACTGAAGATTACCGCGCCCGTCCTGCCGACGGCGAACCTCTCCGCGAAGTCCCGCGCATCGTTCCACGCGTCGCGGAAGAGCAGGCGCTCCTCCTCCGCGTCCGCCTTGACCGTCGGCATCTCGTTGCGGAGGCCGGCGATGAACACCCGCCTCGCCTTGGCAATCACCTCGTCGGTGAGGCCGTCCGCCGCCGCGTCGTAGCAGAGAAGCACGGGCATCTGCGCCAGCCAGAAGCGCCCCTCGCCGGGCGCTCCGTCCGCCGAGCCGAGCCACCAGTCCGAGCCGTCCGTGTAGGCGGTCTCGCCGCGAGCGTTGCGCACGCTCCTTATGTCAGAACTCGTCATCGCGTATGTCCTCCTCCCGTGCGGGCTCCGCCGCGTCCAGCAGTCCGAGCTGCGCCCTCATGGGCATCGTGAGCTCCGCCGTCCCCGCGACCGAGACCGCCGTCTCGTCCGGCGTGAGCCGCAGTATCGCGGCGGACTTCGCGCCGACCGCGTGCGGCCCGACATACATGATGCCGTGCGCGTGGAGCGGGTGGGACTTGCTGGACGGGAACGCCTTGACTTCCGGGCGGAAGCACGGCAGGCCTCCGCTCCGCGCCATCTCGCGTATGGTCCTGGCCGAGGCGTGGAGCGGCGCGAGCCAGAAGTTGAGGGCGCCCGTGCGGATGAACGCCACGCCCGTGTCGGGGTTGAAGCCGTCTATCGTCGCGGACAGGCGCTCCCGCACCATGTCGCCCACCTCCTCCGTGCGGACGGCCTCGGTGTCCGCGCCGCTCCGGCTCTCGGCCATCTCGCTGCACACCGCCTCGAACGCGTCGAGCGTCCCCGCCATCGGCAGAAGCACCACGCGCTCGAACTCCGTGAAGCGCGTGCGCGGCTCGAAGCCGTCGGGCGTGTGCGCGGACGAAAGGATGTCCATCATGTCCGCGAAGATGTCCGCGCGCCGCTCCTCGATGTAGCGCATCACGCTTTCGTTCCACGTCACGCCGTAGACCGGGCGGTCGAGGTTGATGAAGAACGAGCGGCTGGCAATGTCGGACGAGACGTTGGCGGCGTTGGCCGTGACGACGTAGGTGAGGTCGTTGAGCCGCGTCTCGTCGCGCCTCGCGTACGACGGGCGGCCGGTGATGGCCGTGGCCGTGACGAGCTCCGCGAACTTCTGGCTGTCGAGCTCGCCCGTGAGATTGTCGAGGAGGAGGATGCGGGACGAGCGGCCGACCGAGGAGACTATGCGGCGCACCACCTCGCCCTGGTCCGTCTTGAAGTCCTGCCGCGAGACGCGGATGGGCTCGCAGTCGTAGAGCCGGGCGAGCATTTCCGCGAGCGTCGTCTTGCCGACGCCGCGCCCGTGCCTGGAGTCAATCACCCAGCACGGACGCTGGACGCCGCGACGGAAGTAGAGCGGCGCGGCGAGAAGGGCGCGGAGCAGTATGCGCGAGCACTCGCCGTCCGGCCTGAAGAACCCGCACAGTCCCTCGAACGCCTCGTGTCCCGCCGTGGGCTTGCGGTCCTCGCCGCAGGTGTAGAAGGTGTCGTCGCGGCGCGGCCAGTCCGGCACGGGGGATATCTTCTCGTACCGCTTCGCCGCGCCGACGATGCGGGCGTAGAGTTCGCCCTTGCTCACCATGCTCGGCTCGGTCCCCCAGTCGACGAACTGCTTCGACTTCCAGCCGACCCACGCGAAGAACGCGTCCTTGCTGTCGAGATAGGTCAGCGTCCCCGTGTCGCGGTCCAGGTCGAAGAGCCCGCTCTCGCCAATGCGGCGGGGGAAGTTGAGGAAGCGGCGGTGGACTTCCGCCACAAGCTCGCCAATGGGGCGCGGTATCTTGACGGTGGTCTCGCGCTGGACTTCCTCGCCCTTCTTGTTGCGGCTCGTCGTGGTCTTGGTGTCGGTGCGGTAGTTGGAGAAGGGCTCCTTGTTCGCCTCGCGGGCGCAGTAGAGGGCATAGTCCTCGTCAGACCACGCCGCCGCCTCCGGCGAGACGATGGGCGCATCCTTCATCAGCTCCTCGAACGCCTCCTTCGTGCCGCCGTCCTCGTTCGCCCAGTCGGTCACGTCGCCCTTGGCGCGCCTGGACGGGCAGACCACGCGAAGGGACTTTGCCGCCGTGGCCAGGGCGCGGAGCACGACGTGCGCATGCTCCTCGCCCGCCTTGTCGTTGTCGCGGCATATCACCACGTCCTTGCCGCGCAGCTCCTCGGTGTAGGAGTCGCGCCAGTTGGACGCGCCGCAGTTGCAGGTCGTGGCCGGCAGCCCCCACTTGATGAGGGTGTCCGCGTCCTTCTCGCCCTCGACGACCACCGCCCAGCCGGACTTTGAGACGGCGGGCAGATTGTAGAGGTGGAGTTCCGCGTCGCGCAGGGACGAGGCCCACGGCGTGCACTGGATGAACTCCTTGTGCCGCTTCTCGTGTTCCATGCGGATGACGAGGTGGCACGGCCTGCCGTCCGCGTCCGTGTAGACGTACTTGCACGCCTCGTGGTAGCCGGACGCGACGAGCGTGCGGTAGCGCGTGGACTGCTTGCGGTAGTCGAACGGCATCTGCTTCGGCGTGATCTTCGGCGTGAGGCCGAGCCACCTGCCGAGGAAGTCCTGCGCCTGCTGCACCTGCTCCGGCCCGTCCCCGCCGAACATCGTCATGGCGCACAGCGTGATGACGCCGCCCTTCTCCTTCTGCGCATGGTCGAAGTAGCCCCGCTCGTTCACCGCGACGTTGAAGCCGTCGCCGCCGCGCCACTTCGCCTGTATGCGGTCGCCCCGCACCTCGTAGCCCATTGGCACGAGATGCTCGTGGACGAAGCGGAGGCAGCAGCCCCGCGCGTTGATGTCGTCGAATGAGTAAAAGTCCATTGCCTGCCTTACCTCTTTGCCTTGAAGATTTCCTGAAGCACCGTCCGGCGCGGGCGCGCGAACGAGACGGCGCGGGCGTACGCGCCGAGGTCGCCCACCACCACGCACTCCCGGCGGGCGCGCGTCACGGCGGTGTAGACCATCGGCCGGTCCAGAAGCGTCGCCGCGTCGTGCCGCTGGATGGCGAACAGCACGCGGCGGTACTGCGAGCCCTGCGCCTTGTGGACGGTGAGGCAGTACGCCAGCTTCCAGTCCGCGACGCGCTTGCGCGAGATGAGCACGCGGCTTCTGCCCTTGCAGTTGGGCGTGTCGAGCTCCACCCACATGGCGCGGCCCGCGTCAACCGTGAGGCATCTGCCCGTCGTGCCGTTCCACACGTCAAGTTCCGCGTCGTTCTTCGTGCAGATTACGCGGTCGCCCGGCGCGATTCTGTCCGTGCCGTCCGCGTTCGGATTGACGATGCCCTTGATGTCGCGGTTGAGGGAGTTGACGGCGCACAGCTCGCCGTTCGCGCCGTTGCCGCAGGTGAGCACGAGGTCGTGCGCGAAGTCCACGCGCCCCGACCGCACCTCGTCCAGCACGAACTCGTGCGCCGCCTTTGGGTCGGGGCGCGAGACGGCGTCGTACGCCTCGCCCTCGCTCCTGATAGACGGCGGCGGCAGTATGCCGGCGCGGATTGCGGCGGCGGCCTCGAACACAGCCTCCCTGTTGCGGTAGCATCGGGACAGCGTGCGCACCTTGTCGCCGCACAGGTCGATGAGGTCGTGGAACGGGCGCCCCGCGCCGACGGGCGGGAGCTGCGCCGCGTCCCCCACGAGGATGAGGCGGTCGGGACTGCGCTTGACTATCTCGTACATCAGCCACGACGGCACCATGCTCGCCTCGTCCAGCACGACTGTCCTGCCCTGGAGAGACCTGACCGCGAAGCCGCCGGTCTCGCCCTGCCAGCCGAGCATCGAGTGAATGGTGGAGGCGGCATGGCTCGTCGCCTCGCGCATCCGTGCGGCGGCCTTGCCCGCGAACGAGCAGAGCGAGACGGCCTCTCCGCCCAGCGTGTCGCAGATGGACTTGATGAGCGTGGTCTTGCCGCTTCCCGCCGGTCCGTTGATGATTGCGAAGCGGCTGTTGACGGCGAACGCCACGGCGGAGAGCTGCGTCTCGTCGAGGTTGAAGTCGCGGCCGTGCGGCTGGCGCGGCGCAATCGCCCTGCCCTCGCCCTGCGGGAGCATCGCGAAGTCGTGGATTGCCGTCTCGGCCTGCGCGTCCGCCTCGGCGGAGAGCGAGGCCGTGTCCGCGAACGGGCGGAGCGAGCCGTCCCGGAACATGGCCGCGCAAGTCCGCGCCACCACGCCCTGGTCCGCGTCTATCACGGAGGTGATGCGCGCGGACAGGTCCGCCCACCGCACGATGGTGTCCTCCTGCGTCAGGCCCGAAAGGCAGTACTTTATGGCGGCGCGGACGCGGCGCGGGTCGTCGCGCCCGACCTTGAAGTACGGGCACACGCGGCGGTCCACCTCGGCAAAGCCGTAGTGCGGGAGCTGCGCGAGACTGTACGGGTCGTCCTTGACCGTCATCGCCGTGGACGCGCCCCACTTCTCCCACGCGGCCTCGGCCATGTTCTGCGTCAGCCCGATGGAGAGAAGCCAGGCGACCGCCTTTGACTGTTCGGAGTTGAGCCGCACCGCGTCGGCCGTCTTGCGGAACGCCTCGACGAGGCGCGGCGTGATGCCGCTCATGGAAGTGTCGAGCCTGCGCCAGTCGCTCCCCCAGCGCTCCCAGATGCGCTCCTCGGTGGCGGGGCCGAAGCCAGGCGTCATCGTGCAGACGTACTTCAGGAGCGCCCGCTCGTCCACCGGCACGAACGCGGAGGCGTGGACGAAGTTGAACTCCGGCCTGCCGTTGAACTTGGATACCGCCCACGAGCCGTCGAGCACCAGCCGCTCGCCGACGACGGGCGTATGGGAGAGCCGCCCCTTCGCCGTGCCGATGTCGCACCCGAAGATGTAGAACGCCGCCGCGCCCTGCGGAATGCTCGCAAGCGCGTCCCCCGACGGGTAGATGAGCCGCTTCACGACGGCGGAGACCTGCCTACGCTCTGTCGTCATCGTCGTCCCCCTCGTGCAGAAGCCTGTCTCGCTGGAACAGAAGGGCGGTTGCGAGCATTGCCGCCTCGGCCGGGCCGTCCGCGAAGCGCACCGACCCGCCCATCATCTCGATCTCGCCTATCCTCTTGAGAAGGAAGCCCGGCTGGATTTTCGGATGGTCGTGCGGCGGCGGCACGATCTCGCCGTTCGCCGCCGTGGAATAGAGGATGTCGGAAAGCCTCGCCTCCACAATGACTGGAAGATGAAACCCGGCCTCGCGGGCTCGGAACAGTTCGCGCTTGAACCGCTCCCAGCCCGTCGAGACCGTGCCGGCGAAGTCGTTGAGAGACTTCCGCTCGACGGCGAAGCCGCCGTCCCCGGTCACGCAGTAGTCGCCCGTGCGCACCGTCCCCATGCTCGCCTCCACGAGCGTGGGGTCGAAGTGCCACGGCGTCTGCTCGCGCCTGTCTATCGTGACCTTCAGCATTGCCGGCTCCCCGTCCGCGCCCGTCAGAAGGGCATCGCGTTGTTGGCCGCGTTCAGGTCGAACGGGTTTGCGCTCGCGGCGGGCCGCGTCGCGCCGACGGCCTGCCCCATCATCTGCTTCAGGATGGCGTTGGCCGCGTTGGCGTCCACCTTTTCGAGCACGCGCACCGCCGACAGATACCACGCCGGTCCGTTCTTCAGGGGCTGCCCCATCTTGTCGGTCGTGCGGTAGTTGAGGCGCACGGCGCGGCCCTGGAGCTGCGTCGCGAGCGAGGTGAGGTCGTCGCCCTGGAAGCCCAGCGAGTGCAGGCGCTCCATGGTCTGCGCCCAGTAGGGCTTGGTCGTGTCCCCGAACTTCGGGTAGTTGGCGGACAGTTCAAGGTAGATCTTGACTGTCTCGTCCAGCGACCTGTGCGCCTCGTCGTAGACGTTGCACTCCAGCTCGACCTCCAGAGCGCTCTCGCCCGGCTTGGCGAAGCGGCTCTTGATTATGCTGGCGGTCACGATGTTGCCGTCGTAGTATCCTTCTTTGAGTTCCATTTCTGACTGCTCCTTGTGTTGTCCTTGTTTGCTTCTATCGACCCTGCACCTGCATGGTCGCGAAGATGCGTAGGCCCGCCACCTGTATCTGCTCGGCGCGGTAGCCGTCGGCCTTGCGGGCGGCGAGGAAGGCGCGCACCTTGCGCTCGTCCACCGACATCAGCTCACGCGGCACGCTCGCCGCGTCCGTCACCTCGAAGTCCCACCGCTCCACGATGCGGTTGCTGGAAGTGCGCGGCATCGTGGTGGCAATGGGCGACGGCGTGAACACGGGCGTGGCGGCGTCGTCGCCCCCGCCGTTGAAGCCGAAGGGGTCGGCCTCGGCCTGCGCGGCGGCGCGCTCGGCGGCCTCCTGCTCGGCGCGCTCGGCGGCCTCCCGCTCGGCGGCGATCTTCGCCGCGACCTCGGTGGCGTACGCGGAGGTCATCTGCTTCAGGCGCTCGAGCTGCTCGGCCAGCGGCCGGACGAGCTTCTTCTCCTGCGCCATGATGGACTTCTTCGCCTCGTCGAGCGGCGCGGTGACGGACTTGCGCGCGGCCTCCAGCTTCTTTATCGCCTTTGATATCGCGGTCTGCACCGCGCCCGCGTCCTCCAACTGGCCGTCCGTCCGCACCTCGGTGATGGCCGTCGCGTCCGCGATCAGCGCGCCGCGCTCGGCGCACCACGCATCGCAGAACGACATGGGCAATGTCATCTCATTCATGTGCGGCCTCCTCTCCCTGCGGCGCGGGCTCGACCGCCTCGGCCTCGACCGTGGCGCTCTCGCGCCTGGCCAGCACGGCGCGGATGCAGTCCTTCATCGCCGTCGAGATGAACGGCCCCGTGGCGTTGAGCGCCTGCTGTAGGACCGGCGTTTCCATCGCGTCCCAGCGCGTGCCCTTCAGCTGTCCGCAGGGGCACACCTCCGGGTCGGCGTCGGCGGCCTGCGGCATCGGCGCGGCGGCGGGCTGGCAGCCTGCGGCCGGCGCGGCGGCGAAGTCCTCGGTCTCCTCCGGCGTATAGCATCCCTGCACGCACTCCGGCGCCACGACGCGCACTCCGTCCGAGACGCACCGCGCCCAGAGCATCTGCATGCGGGCGCGCGGCGTCGAGTACTTCGGCTTCAGCGGCGGCTTCTGGCCGCGAGCGAGGGCCGCGATCACGTCGCTCTCCTTGCCGATGTAGACGAACGGCTCGGCCAGGCACTCCTCCCACGTCACCACGCTCGTGTAGGTGTCGCCGTCGCAGTTCGTGAACACGGCCTCGGCGCGTTCGGGCGTGCGCATTACGCACTTGTGGCGGCCGCCGCTGCGGCGCAGGTCGGCAAGCATCGCGTCCGTGCGCTTGCTCACCACGCCGTTGATGAGGTGGAACGTCTGCATGAACTGCATCCAGCTCATGCGCTGCTGCTGGCACATCCCCACGATGGCGAAGCCCTCGGCGGGGTTGCGCTTGCCAAAGAGGTTCGACTGCGCCAGCAGAACCCCCATCTTCTCCATGTCGGTGACGCTTGCCACCGGCAGAGGCGCGGCGGCGGGAGCCGTCAACGCCAGTGCTGTACCGTTGCTCATTGCTGTCCTCCTGTTTTTCCTGTTCCGCCGTCCGCGACTGCCGACGGCAAAGAGACAAACTTGCGCCCGTCCGCCCCGCGCACCCGGACAATCGAGCCGGACGCGACGAGCCGCCGCACCGCGTGCGACTTCTCCCAGCGCGTGTACCCGTGGATGCGGAGGGACTTGACGGTTATGGGTCGGCCGGCGCGGAAGAGCGCGTCGAGTATCGACTGCTCCAGCACATAGTGCCGGGCGAGGTTGCGGTTCGGCGCGGCGACCGCCGCGACCTTCGCGGCGAGCGGGCGATACCGCCACGCGGGGCACTGCGTGCGCCCGCACCGCACGGGCGTGCCATAGAGGCAGTCCCTGCACTGCTGGACGAGCCGCCCGAAGTGCCGCCGCACCTCCGCCCACACCTCCTGCGGCACGGCTATGCCGTTCGTCGTCGCGCTCATGCGCACCTCCTTCCCGCCCTCGCCCCGTGCGGCAGAGACTGCCGCGCAAGCCATGCATTGGCAAGCGCAAGAGGTATGCGCGTCGTCGAGCGGTTGAGGCGGAGGCTCGGCATCGCGTCGCGACTGCGCCGCGTCCACCGCATCACCTGCGCGGCGCTCACGCCCATGCCGGCGGCCGCCTCCTCCGCCGTGCCGATGTCCGGGAGCGAGGCAAGCGGCTCGGACATCGAGCGCCGCGCCGCGTTGAGAAGGGCGAGCACCGCGTCCGAGCGGATCATCCCGCTCGCCGTGGCCGAGACAATGCGGTACGACTGGCGCGGCGAAAGCCGCAGCCTCTCGTTCACAAAGTCTCTCGTCCAGTAGTGCATGGTCGTACGCCGTTGGTCAAATCAGCGCGGGTCTCTCCCCGCCGTCACCGCTATGTATCTGGCTGTCGGTCTGGCCAGGCAGGCGGCCCCCAAAAACAGAGACGAAAAAAAGAGCCGCTGTCGCTACTGCCATCACGGTTGTGGGTAGGTAG
>CAVERN010000034.1:9212-13244 GCA_963618095.1 bacterium
GTAGGTAATCAGTCAAAGGCGGCGAAGCCTATGTACGCGGTCAGGTAGAGGCCGACGGCGAGGGCCGCGCCGACGACGGGCGCAAGCACAATCTCCTTGACGCGCTCGGCGCGGCGGACGCGCCGCCACTCGCGCTCGACCTCCTCGGGCTCCGCCCGCTCGCGGAGCAGCCTCTCGTACTTCCTGTATGCTTTCAGGTTCATGGTGTCCTTCCTTTCCTGTTCCGCCCGTCTACCGCACGGCGGCGGCGAGGGCGAGGTTTATCTTCGTCCGCTCAATCTCAAGGCCCTTTCGGGCGAGGCTCATAAGGCATGCGGTGTTGCCGTCGATCTTCGTGACGGACTTCATCTCCGCGATTTCGCTCGGCCGCACGTAGATGCTCACGAGAATCTTGTTCTCGCCCTGCTCGGCGGCGGTCTCGGTCCTGTCGGTTTCGGTTTCCATGTTCGTATCTCCGTGGTAATGCGGTGATATATCACCCGCTATGCAAGACGAAGGTGATGTATCACCCGCGTGGCAGAGGAAAGAGCCCTGATGTACTTCAGGACGTCCTCCCTCTTCACGCCGTTCAGCTTCGCAATCCTGTCGAGCCAGTTCTTCGTAGTCGCTTTCATTCGTTCGCTCCTTTCCTGCGCTTCTGCAAAGTGTCGCGTATGATGTCGGCCAGCGCGTTGACGGCCTCCTTGTATTCGGGCGTGACCTCGCCGTTGCGGAGGATGCCCGCGCCGGTCGCGAGGTTTTCCACGCCGCGCTGCATGAGTTCCATCAGCGAGCACTTCGTCTTGCTCGCCGTAAGCTGGGCGATTGCCTTGAACTCCGGCGTGACCATGCCGCCGAACTGAACCTTGTCAAGGCTATGCTTTCCGTGTCTGTTTGTTTCTTTGTCCATAGAATCTCCTAATGGAATGACGTGAAATATACCACAGGTGATATATCACCGCAAGAAAAATCTGCAATTATTTTTCATTGTTCTTTATTGCCCCGTTTGGCGGGGAAATGGAAAGGAAATGGAAAGGAAATGGAAAGGAAAAAACGCGGCGCGCCCCGGAGTTTCCCCCGAACCGCGCCGCGACGATTGCCTTTCGGCCGTTCCGCGCAAGACGAATCAGGCGCGGGCATCTTATCGCTTCAATTCACGCGGGGCCTAAACCCCACGACAGGCGCGCAAGATATCACAAATCGCTTGCGACCGCAAGCACTTTGTTGCTCCGCCCTCTCGGCCTCCGCCGCCGGGCCTCGCGCCGCATCTCGCCTATGGCGGCCTCCGCCGCCGCCCTCGTGGAGGCAAGGCGTATGTGCCTGCTGTCGGACACATAGCCCCGCAGCTCCGGGCTGTACCACTCGCCGTACGCCATCCACAGAATGGCCTCGCGGCCGGTCTCGCACGGGGCGTAGGCGTTGATGTGCCACTCGATCTGCGGCTCTGCCGCCGCCGTCGCCGCCGCCATTGTCAGGCCTCCTCCTCGGCGTCCGCAACGTCCGCGCCGCCGGCCTCCGCCTGCGCCGCCGCCTCGACGTCCTCCGCCGCAAGCGATGGCACCGCCGGCTCCGCGCCGAAGATGCCGGGGTTCGCCGCCCGCACCGCCGCCGCTATCCGGTGTATCGCCTGGTAGCACGGCACCCCCCACAGTGCCGCGAGCGCGTGGAACACCTTGCTGTCCTCCGCCGCCACAGGCAGGGCTCGGAAGCCCTCGCACCTCTGCTTGTTCTTCGAGCCCTTCGGCCTGCCACGGTTGCCCTTGCGCGGGACTGTCCCCCGCGCCGCCATCGTCTCCTTCATCTTGACGTAGTTTGGGACGTAGCCCGCGCCGCTCGGCACGGCGCGCATGGCCTCGGTCTCCCTGATTGTCGTCGTCGTCTCGCTCATCTCTTCGCTCCTCTATTATTACTGCTTGCGTCCCGCTTGCGCGGGAACATGGGTTATGGTATTCTTTCTTTCGTTCCGGCATTACGCGGCGTGGATTGACTACCTTTCTTTCCGCACGCCGCGGCCGGACCTGGCCGCCGGGCGAAACGCTGTCGCCGCGGCGGCCGCTTGCCGTCCGCTTCAGGCGCTCACGCCGTCCGCAGGTAGTGCGCAATGTGCTTCTCGATCCGCTCTCTCCGCGCCTGCGGCGAGGCGGCGGGGCCGCGCCCGTCCACCTCGATGCGCGAGCTGTCTATCTGCGCCAGCAGTTTCGCCAGGGCGTCCTGCGCCCGTCGCGCCGAGCATCCCCGCCCCATGCATCCTTCCGTGTCCCGCCATGTGCAGGCGAAGCAGACCTCGGCAAGGCCGCGTATGCATTTCCGTACGGCCTCCCATCGGCGGGAGTTCTCCTCGTTCCACTTCTCGTAGGCCAGCCTCTCGCGCTCGATCTTCTCCCTGTCGTACACCCAGATTTTCTTGTCGCTTTCCATGTCGCACCTCCTTAAACTTCGTTCGCATATCCGCGCTCGCGGACATCGGCCGGGACGTCGAGCGCGTGAACCCGCTCGCACGAGACGACGCCCGCCGCCCGCATGAGATAGCCGTCGTCGTTAAAGACGTGGCGGGGACGTCCATTCACGTCCTGCCGTTCGCAGTCTACGGAGCCGGCAGGATCCAGCCAACTCCACAGTCTAATGAGCGCGTCCTTGCGCGAGAGAGCACGGACGAAACGAACGCCGTCCCGACGGCACACCTTAAACCACCTGAACTTCATAGTCTCTTGTTCCTTTCTCGTTTTCGTTTTCGTTTTTGTCCCGCGCCTTAAAGCACGAACTTGATGGCGATCTTCCGCAGTACCGCCCCCTCCGGCACCTCGCGCCGAAGGCAGTCCGGCACGGTCTCGACTGTCACGGGGCCGCCCATTTCGTGCGCCCGCCATTCCCCCGCAACAACCTTCGCGACGGACCGCAGGGCCTCGTCCGCCTCGGCCGCATCCTTCGCCGCGCAGATGAGTTCCAGGGGATTGCCATCCAAGAACGACTCCGGGTTTGCGAAGATTTTGCACCCCGTCCTTTCGGCGACCTGTGCGCAGACGAAGCCCGCAAGCCGCGAGATGGTCTTAAACGGCGGCTCCCACACCTCGACCTGCGGCTTGACTTCGGGCCCGAAGAAATCGCCAAAGTCCCATGTGTCATCGTAGTCATCTTCGCGGGCGTCATCTTCGCGGTCCGCAAGCGCATGCCCCTCCGCCCATGCGTCCGCCGACATGGGCTGCGGACGCCTGTCCACCGCGTCCTTGTCCCCGGCCACAAGAGCCTGGTATGCGCGGGTGTCGAGCGCCTCCAGCGCCTGGATCGGGCACGGCGCGGTCATCACATGCGCCTGCTCTCCGCGCTCCGCGACATACGCGCAACGGATGTCGTCCCCCTTGCGGTAGTCGATGCGGTAGTTGCACCCGTCGTAGTCGTTGCGCACGACCACCGGCGCACAGTACCTCGTCGCCCCGTTGCGAGAGAGGAACTTGCGCACCTCGTCCTCGCCGTAGGCGCACCAGCCCCGCCCAAGTATCGGATACTCGATTCCGTCGATGGCTATCGTCTTGTTCTTGTTCATGTCTGCTTTCCTTCCTGTTTGTTTTGCCTCGCTGTCAGTCGCTCGGCGGCGGCAACCCGCCGAACGAACACAATCATACCACATTTATTTTTATTATGCAACGGCGCGGCTCGCCCATGCCCAGTCGCCCTGGCTTCGCCGCAACTCGGCAAGCGCCGGCCTGACGTCGCGCCTGCGGTAGACCACGGCGCACCGCTCTCCGGTGGTGGCGTACCTGCCCGTGTCGGGCTCCACCCACCTGCCCTTAATCTTCCAGTGCCTGAAGTTGCCGTCGTCGCCTGGCTCGTAGTCCACGCGCCACTCGACCGGCACCTTCACCACTTCTCGCTTCGTCGTCATGTCCCTGTCCTCCTGTTAGTTGCACCCGACTTCCAGCCGCTCGACCTTGTAGGTCATGCGTCCGCCACGGTCGGCACAAATTGTGCGGCTTTCGTTCCACGCCAAATCGCGCCGCGCAAAGAGGCCGCACTCCACATCGTCGTGCACCTGCCTCCTCATGCAGCGCAAGGCGT
>CAVERN010000035.1:0-13068 GCA_963618095.1 bacterium
TCGCGTAGGTGACCGCCGCCGGGTCGGCGGGGCCGTTCGAGAGAAAGACGCCGTCCGGCTTCATCGCAAGAACTTCGGCGGCGGGCGTCTTCGCGGGGACGACCGTGACGCGCGCGAACTTCGCGAGCGAGCGCAGGATGTTCGTCTTCACGCCGAAGTCGTAGCAGATGAGGTTGAGAGGGGGAGGAGTTGAGAGGTTGAGGGGTTGAGAAGGTGAGAACTCGTAGGGCTTCTCGCAGGTCACGAGGGAGGCGTAGTCCTGGCCGTCGAGGCCTTCCCATGACTGGGCGTTGAGGATGGCGTCGGCTTCGGTCATCGCGCCGTCGAGGCAGAGATAAGCCTTTTGGTTGCCATGTTCGCGCAGGTGAATCGTGAGCGCGCGGGTGTCGACGCCGTAGATGCCGGGCACGCCGTTCGCCTTCAGGTAGGCGTCAAGCGACTGGGTCGAGCGGAAGTTCGACGGCTCGGTCAGGTCGCCGATCACGAGGCCCGAAAGAAAAAGGCCCCGGGACTCGACGTCCTCGGGGTTGATTCCGTAGTTTCCGACTTCGGCGGTGGTGAGGGTGACGAACTGCCCCGCGTAGGAGGGGTCCGTCAATATCTCCTGGTAGCCGCACATCCCGGTGTTGAACACGACCTCGCCGCACCGGTTCTGTCGCGCGCCGAACGCGACGCCATGAAAGACCGCGCCGTCCGCCAGCGCGAGGAACGCCGCTCTCTCTCGCTCGGCCCGCCACTTTGCCTCGAATTCGCATTTCATCTTTTCTGCTCCGGCGGGATGCTATGCACGTTCCGTGCCATGTCCGCCGTGCGCTTCAGAATCGTCCCTGCGGTGGCGATCGCGCAGATCTGGCGGTCTTGCTCGCGCCAGGCATTGTAAACTTCGCCCGCCCGCTTTACACATTCTGAAACGGGATTCCGGCGTGCCTCTGCCTGCGGCTTCGGATTGCGTTGCATTCTCGGACGGAATGTGGGATAATTTGCGCAATGACACAGATATCCAGACTCGCGGAAGGGCTGTTGAGGGCGACGGGGCTCTATTCCGACGCTGCCCTTGCGAAGATTGACGACGGCCTTGCGGCGAATCCGGGGATGCCGCTCCTGGACGGCGTGCTCAGGTTCGGCGGCGAGAGGGAGGCGCGGTTTCTCCAGAAGATCGCCGAGGTGCTGGGCCTGGAGTACGTGGAGATAGAGAAGGCGCAGCCGCGTCCCGACGTGATCGCGAAGCTCCCCGCCTCGGCCGTGTACCAGTACAACGCGCTTCCGATAAGGTTTGACGGCACGGCGCTCACGGTCGCGGCGGCGGATCCGTTCAACACGGCGATCGGGGACGGCCTGCGCCTGGCGGCGGGCTGCCCGGTGCGCATCGCCCTGGCGCCGGCGGAGGACATCGACAAGGCCGTCAAGAAGTTCTACGGCGTCGGCGCGGAGGCGGTCGAGAAGATGCTCGAGGACGGGCGGTACTCCGTGGACGACATGGACGCCTCCATCTCGAAGATAGACGTGGGGGCCGAGGGCGAGGAGGCGAGCATCGTCAAGTTCGTCAACAGGATCATCGCCGAGGCGGACCGTCAGGGCGCGACCGACATCCACATCGAGCCGCAGGAGACGGAGCTGCGCATCCGCTACCGCATTGACGGAATGCTCCACAAGGTGGACGTGCCGCCGCAGCTCAACCGCCTGAAGAGCGCGATCATCTCGCGCATAAAGGTCATGTCCAACCTCGACATAGCCGAGAAGCGCCTGCCGATGGACGGGCGCATTGGCATAAGGATCGGCGGGGAGGACATCGACATCCGCGTCTCCACCATGCCGGGCGCGTGGGGCGAGTCCATATCGCTGCGTCTCCTCGCCAAGAGCGGAAGCTTCGTGAAGATGAAGGACCTCGGCTTCTCGGAGAGGGACTTCGCGGTGGTGGACAAGATAATACGCCGCCCGAACGGCATCTTCCTCGTGACCGGGCCAACGGGCTCGGGGAAGTCCACGTCCCTCTACTCGTTCCTCCACGAGGTCAACACGATGGACGTGCGCATACTCACGGCCGAGGACCCGATCGAGTACCAGATGGACGGCATCATCCAGGTGCAGATGAACAAGGACATCGGCCTGGACTTCGCGCGCACGCTGCGGGCCTTCCTGCGCCAGGACCCCGACAAGATAATGGTGGGGGAGATCCGCGACCGGGAGACCGCGGAGATCGCGATCAACGCGTCCCTCACGGGGCACATGGTGTTCTCCACGCTGCACACCAACGACGCCGCGGGCGCGTTCCCGCGTCTCACGGACATGGGCGTAGAGCCGTTCCTGATCGCCTCCGCCGTCGCTGGCGTGATGGGGCAGCGCCTCACGCGGAGGCTGTGCCCGAAGTGCATGAGGGAGACGCCGCTCGACATGAAGTTCTACGACCTGGACTATCCCCCCGAGAAGGGCACGGTGTTCGAGCCGGTCGGATGCGAGGGCTGCTCGAAGACCGGCTACAAGGGACGCCGCGCGATCTTCGAGGTCCTGGAGGTCGACGACGAGATAGAGTCCGCCATAATCAAGAGGCAGAACGCCACGCAGATACGGGAGCTCTCGCTTGCGAAGGGGATGAAGACGCTCCGCGAGGACGGGTGGCACAAGGTGTTCGAGGGCGTCACGTCGGTGAAGGAGATAATGCGCGTCACGGAGGACCAGTAGGCCCTGCGGCGCGCGCTTGGGATTGTCTTGGGGAAGGGGGAGGCAGATGGATTCCAGATTCGTGCTTTCGATGATTGCGTCGCTCGTCGTCGCGCTTGGCGCGGCGGCGGAAGGGCCTCGGCCGGGAGGGCGCGCGCCGGAGCCGGCGAATGGCAGGCCGCCGGAGCGGGCCAAGGGGAGGCCTGCTCCGGACAAGCCGGGGCGTCCGCCGGCGAAGGACGCGCCGCCGCGGCTTGCCGCCGACAAGGTGAAGGTGAAGTGCGCGGTGTGCGCCGGCCGCGGCTCGCTCAGGGCGAGGCCGCCGGACGTGGGGCAGTTCGCCGGGCAGATAACCGACCGTTCGCACTGGGACGTGAAGGTGAACCCGTGTCCGATATGCGGCCGGGGGCGTGGCTGGCGGACCGTGTGGGATCTCTCCCATCCGGAGCCGAGCGAGGAGCCGCCGTGCACGACGTGCGGGTGGTCGGGCCTCACCTCGTGCCGCAAGTGTCTCGCGTCCGGGGTGGTGGACTGCCGGCATCCGGACTGCCGGGACGGCTGGATCGTCCCGAAGCAGCCGTCCGGGGCGCGCCGCTCCCGCAAGCCGCCGGTCGTGAAGCCGTGCCCGAAGTGCCAGGGCGTCGGCAAGGTCGTGTGCCCTGACTGCCAGGGAATGCGGGCGAACCTGTGCAGGAAGTGCTTCGGCACCGGGCGCAAGCGCTGATGGCGGCCCCTCCCATACGCATTCCGGGGGTGAGGTTCGAGCATCTCATCGGCACCGGCGGGATGAGCGAGGTGTGGCTCTGCTACCACGGCGGGCTGGACCGGGAGGTCGCCGTCAAGGTGATGTTCAGGGACGCCGCCGCCTCGGGGGAGGACGTGAGGCAGTTCATGCTCGAGAGCCGCGTGATGGGGCAGATAGACCATCCGGGCATTGTGCACTCGTACGAGGCGGACTGCCGGGACGGGCGCTACTACTTCGTGATGGACTACGTGGACGGCTACACGCTCGCGCTCTACCTGGCCAGGAAGCGGCGGATGGGAGAGCAGGACGCTCTCCTCGTGCTTGACTCCGTGGCGGACGCGCTCGGGTACGCCTGGCGCGAGCACCATGTGATCCACTGCGACATAAAGCCCGACAACCTCATGGTCAACGGCGACGGCATCGTGAAGATAATGGACATGGGCCTGTGCCACGTGATGGGCGGCGCGGACCGGGCGGGCCTGCGCAGGGGCGCGGCCGGCGGCGAGAGGGACACCATCGTGGGCACGCCCGCGTACATGTCCCCCGAGCAGATATACGGCGACCGGGACATCGACTGCCGCTCCGACATATACAACATGGGCGCGACGCTGTACCAGCTCGTCACGGGGCGGGTGCTCTTCCCGGACCTCTCCAACGACGACACTCTGCGCGCGCACGTGGGCCAGGAGTCCTCCGCCCCGGACCCTCGCGCCGTGGACCGGGACCTCTCGCCGGGGCTTGCGCGGCTCCTCTCGAAGATGTGCGCGAAGGATCGCTCGGCGAGGTACGGGAGCTGGGAGGCCGTGCTCGAGGACTCGCGGATCGTCCAGTCCGGCGGGGTCCCGTCCCCGCTCCCGCCGGGATGCGCCTCGTCCGTGGCTGTTGACCTTGGCGAGGCGAAGTGATATGATTCGCCGAACGATTTTTTCAACTGCCCAAGGGCATAATCAAGGAGAAGAGAGATGAAGATGAAGGCGATTGGCGCGGCCGCGCTTGCGGCGGCTTGCGTCTGCGGGTGCTGCAGGGAGGAGTCGCTGCTCACGGTGAACGGGCATTCGCTCACGAAGGGCGAGCTCGACCGGGACGTCGAGGCGCTGATGGCCGTGCGCGGCGCGCAGATCCCGGAGGACAAGAAGCTCCAGGCGCGCACGATGTTCGAGGAGCAGCTCGCGCAGAAGTTCCTGATGGAGACGCTTCTGCTCGACGAGGCGAAGAGGCTCGGGCTCGACAAGGTGACCGAGGACGACGTGAGGAAGAAGAAGGACGAGATCGTCAAGGACGCCGCCGGCCGCCCCGGCGCCCCCAAGTCGTTTGACGAGGTCGCCGCCTCCTATCCGTTCGGGAAGGAGAAGGCCGAGCAGGCGCTGCGCGACTTCATCGTGATCCAGCGCCTCCTGAAGAAGGAGGTCGAGGACAAGATCGCGCTCGACCCGGCGGAGGTCGCCAAGACCGTCTCCAACGTCACGTCGAACGCCGCCAGCGCCGCCAAGGCCGCCGCGGACGCGGAGAAGAAGATCAAGGCGCTCAAGGCGGAGCTGGACAAGGCCTCCGCCGCGGAGCTGCCGGCGAAGTTCGCCGCGCTCGCGAAGAAGGAGTCCTCCTGCCCGTCCAAGGAGAAGGGCGGGGACCTCGGCGAGTTCCAGAAGGGCCAGATGGTGCCGGAGTTCGAGAAGGCGGCCTTCTCCCTCGCCCCCGGCAAGGTGTCCGACCCGGTGAAGACGCAGTTCGGCTGGCACCTGATCCTCGTCACGAAGAAGATCCCCGCCGTCAAGGCCGAGGGCGACAAGCCCGCCTCGCCCGAGAAGGTGCAGGCCTCGCACATCCTGCTCGGCGCGCGCGACGCGGGCCCGGTGCCCACCAAGGACGAGATCGAGAAGCGGATGAAGGCGATGAAGGGCCAGCAGGCGATGGGGGCGTATTTCGAGAAGCTCCGCGCCGCCGCGACGATAGACGCGCCCGGCTTCCCCTCGCTCGTGCCCGCGAAGGAGCCCAAGGAGGCGCCCGCCGCGAAGCCCGCGCCCGCGAAGGGCGTCGCCTCCAAGGTCGTAGAGGTCAAGCCGTCCGGAGCCAAGCCCGCCGAGGCGAAGCCCGCCGCGGCGAAGCCGGCGGAGAAGAAGTAGTCTCGCGATGCGAGAGGACGGATTGCGATGGAGTGCCGCCCCTGGCGGCGCTCCATCTCCGTAGATGGAGAGGGGCAGGAAGATGCTGAAGATCGTGAAGTCCGTCCGCTTCGACGCCGCGCACGTGCTCACCAACCACAAGGGCCTGTGCAGGAACCTGCACGGCCACACGTATCGGGTGGACGTCTGCGTGAGGCAGGCGGACGGAGACGGGGCGGACATGGTGATGGACTTCAAGGACGTGAAGCGGATATGCGAGGAGGCGGTGCTCTCGCGCCTGGACCATGCGTTCATGTACGACGAGACGAGCGCGGGGGAGAGCGAGATAGCGGCCGTCGTGGCGAAGCACGGCATGCGCACCGTCCCGCTCCCGTTCCGCTCCACGGCGGAGAACATCGCCAGGTGGATATTCGGCGAGCTGGCGGGGCGGATCCCCGGCCTCCACTCCGTCCGCGTCCACGAGACCGCCGACTCCTGCGCGGAGTATTCGGTGGCGTAGTTGTGGTATAATCGCGCCCACGATGACAATAGCCCACCAGATACCCGTGATCGCCGCCTGGGCCGCGGCCGTGGCGCTGCTGGCGTGCTACGCCGCCTCGGCAGCGTCGGAGATAACGTACGTGACGCTGGCGGACGGGCGGAAGACCGAGCGCAAGATCCCGCTCGTGTTCCGCCTTCTCCTGCCGTTCGTGCCGAACCTCTCGAGGGTGGTGTCCCTGCCGTCGTTCGCCAGGGCCAGGGAGGCGGCGGACTGGATGATCGTGGCGTGCGGGCTGGAGGGGCTGCTCTCCGGCGCGGAGTTCGTCGCCCTGAAGATCCTGGTCCCGCTCGTGTGCGGGTCGGTCTCGGCGGTGGCGGTCCTCGCCGTCGGCGCCGTCGCCCCCGATTCGTTCGTGTCCGGCAACCGCGCGCTCCTGGTGGCGATGGGGTACCTCTACTTCTACGCGTATCCGCTTCTCTGGCTTCGCAGGACGCTCCGCGGCCGCCACGAGGCGATAATGCTCGCCCTGCCGTTCGTGCTCGACCTGCTCACGCTCTCGGTGGAGGCGGGGATGGACTTCATGGGCGCGATGCAGCGCAACTGCGAGAGGCGGAGGCTTGATCCGCTGAACGAGGAGCTGATACGGATGACGCGCGAGATCCAGATGGGGATTCCGCGCCGCGTCGCGCTCCGCAGCATGTCCGACCGCGTGCGCCAGCCCGACCTGCGGTCCGTCTCGCACGCGCTCATCCAGGCGGACGAGCTGGGCGTGCCGATCGCGCCGATACTCCGCATACAGTCCGAGCAGATGCGCTCGCGCAGGTTCGACCGCGCCGAGAGGATGGCGAACGAGGCGCCGGTCAAGATGCTCGGCCCGCTCCTGCTGTTCATATTCCCGGCGGTGATGATCGTGCTGCTCGCCCCGATACTTCTTGAGGCCGTGAGGAACATAATGTGAAGGAGGCTTCCGCAATGGAGGAGAAAACGCCAAGTCTGCTGGTGACCGCCGGGCCCCTGGAGGGCAGGCGCTTCGCCGTGTCCGAGTCGGGCGTCCGGCTCGGGCGCTCGTCGTCCTGCGAGATCTCGGTCGAGGACCCCGCGCTGTCGAGGAACCAGTGCCTCTTCGAGCTGCGCGGCGGCGCGATATGGGTCACCGACCTCGCCAGCGCCAACGGCACCGCCGTGAACGGGGAGGAGCTCGGCACTTCGAGCTGCGAGCTGAAGGCGGGGGACCGCATCGTGGCCGGGGACAGCGAGCTCGTGGTCGAGGGCGGCCCGGAGGGCGCCCTGGCGCCCGCCGACGCGACGGACGCCGGGGCGGTCGACCTCGGGCTCCCGTCCGGCGGCGGCGAGGGGGCGCCCGCGCCCGCGCGGCGGAAGGCCTCGCCGGTACGTCTCGCGCTGTGGCTGCTCCTCTTCGCCGTGCTCGGCGGGTCCGCCGCCGCGATCCTGCTCGTGCCGAGGGACGCGCCGGGAGGCGCGTCCATCCTCAAGCCGCTCTCCGGCGCGAAGCTCTGGTCGGTGTCGTACGAGAAGGTGGAGGCCTCGACGAAGGGCATCTGCCGATACGCGGTGTTCGTGGACGGGCGCGGGACGATGTCGGCGGAGCTGGACGACGTGCCCGACAGCGACAGGCACATGAGGAAGTCCGCCGAGCTCTCCGAGAAGGCGCGGGCGGAGCTGGACAGGATGTTCTCATCCTCTGCGCTCTACAGGCTCGACGGCGCGTACGTGGGCACCGCCCGGCCCGGGGAGCTCGCGCGCTACGAGCTCCGCGTGACGAGAGGCGGCCAGGCGTTCGCCTGCGTCGTGGAGAACGCGCCGGAGCCGGCGGCGTTCCGCGAGGCGCGCCTGGCGCTCGAGACCTTCTCCCAGAACGAGCTCGGGGTGTGGGCGATCCAGTACTCCGCTGAGGAGCTCGCCGAGAGGAGCCAGTCCGTCAGGAGCTCCGCCGACGCGAAGTGGGAGGAGCGCGACGTCAACTACGGGAACCTCGCCGCCGCGCTGAAGCTCTACGACGAGGCCGTGACGTACCTCGAGACCGTGAACCCCAAGCCGGAGGACTACGGCGAGCTGCTCGCCAAGCGCGACATGGCCCGAGCCGAGCTCGACCGCCGCTACAGGGACCAGCGCTTCGAGGCGGACCGCGCGGTCAACATGGGCGACTGGGAGAAGGCCGCGAGGGAGCTGCGCGTGCTGTGCGAGCTCGTGCCGGACCGGCAGGACCCGCGCCACGCCGAGGCGGCGGCGAAGCTCGTGGACGTTGACAACCGTCTTGGGAAGGGGGGTGCGAAATGAGGATGGGATTCACCGCGCTTGCCGCCGCCGCTCTGGCGCTCGGGGCGTTCGCGGCCGCGCCGACGCGCATAGACGTCACGGCGCGTCCCGAGGGGGCGAAGGTGCTCGTGGACGGCGTGTCGAAGGGCGTCGCGCCGGTGTCGGTGTTCGACGTCGGCGCCGGCCAGCATCTGCTGCGTGTCGAGGCGGCGGGGCACCGCTTCGTTGAGGAGGTGCTCTCCGTGAGGGAGGGGGACTTCCTGCGCAGGGACTACGAGCTGGCTCCGGAGAAGGGGCTGCTCCTGCTGAGGACCGAGCCGAGCGGGGCGAACGTGAGGCTCGGCGGCTCGTCGCTCGGCACCACGCCTCTTCTCGTCACCACGCTCGACGCCGGCCGCACGTACTCGTTCGAGCTGGACGGGCTCGGGTTCCAGACGAGGCGCATAGACGTGGAGCTCTCCGGGCGCACTCCGGTGGCCAGGACCGAGAGGCTCGTGCTCGACTCCGGGATCGTCGAGTGCTTCTCGTCCCCGTCCGGCGCGTCAGTGCTGGTGAACGGCATAGCGCGCGGCGTCACCCCGTGCGTCGTCGAGAGGGTGCCGAAGGGACTGGCGACGATCGTCTTCAAGCTGCGCGGGTACGAGGAGGAGCGGCGCGAGCTGCGCATAGCCCCCGGCGACAGGCAGCAGCTCTCGCTCTCGCTGCGCGGGCGGCCGGCCAGGATGTCGCTGATATCCTCGCCGGAGAACGCCCGCGTGACGGTGGACGACTCCTACGCCGGCAAGACCCCGCTGACGCTCTCGCCGATACGCCCCGGCGCCCACACGATAAAGGCGGAGCTCGCCGGCTACGCGCCGATATTCAAGACCGTGGTGATCGAGAACGGCGGGGACGTCACGGAGATGTTCAAGTTCGAGTCCGTGCTGGGGTGGATAGAGGTGTCCACAACGCCGCCGGGCGCGAAGGTGCTCGTGGACGGCAGGGCGCTCGGCTCGACGGCCGCGCACCGCGGGAAGAAGGCGGACCTCTCCGGCGTGAAGTCCGACACGCTCTATCTCCGCGACATAGAGGCCGGCGAGCACGAGGTCGCTCTCCATCTGCGCGGCTACGCCGAGGTCAAGCGCAAAGTCCGAGTCGAGGCGAAGAGGGGCGCGCAGCTCTCCGTGAGGATGAAGCGCATATTCATCGCCGACACGGAGATCGAGACGGTGAACGGCACGTACCGCGGCGTGCTCATGGACAGCGACAACCCCGAGACGTACAGGCTCGAGGTCAAGGAGGGGATAACGCAGGACTTCCGCAAGTCGGACGTCCGCTCGATCCGCACCGTCGAGTGATGAAGCTCCGGCTCGACAGCGCTCTTGCCGAACGGGGGCTCGCCGCCTCTCGCACCCTGGCGCAGGCGCTCGTGCTCGAGGGCAAGGTGCGCGTGAACGGCCAGGTCGCCGCGAAGAGCGCCATGGCCGTCTCGGACGGCGACCGGATAGAGGTGGAGTCGCCGCCGAGGTTCGTCTCCCGCGGCGGCGAGAAGCTCGAGGGCGCCTTTGCCGCGTTCCCCGGGTGGGACGTGCGCGGACGCGTGTGCCTGGACGTCGGCTCGTCCACTGGCGGGTTCACCGACTGCCTCCTGCAGCACGGCGCCAGCAGGGTGATGGCCGTCGACGTGGGCACCAACCAGCTCGCCTGGAAGCTGCGGTCGGACCCGAGGGTGTGGTCGCGGGAGAACTTCAACGCCAGGCACATGGTGGCCGCCGACCTCCCGGAGCGCCCGTCGCGGGCGGTCACGGACGTGAGCTTCATCTCCCTGAGGCTCATACTCCCGCCGATGGCGGAGGTGCTGGAGCCGGGCGGCGAGATGGTCTCCCTCATAAAGCCGCAGTTCGAGGCGGGGAGGGGGCTGGCCCCGGGCGGCGTGGTGGACGACCCGGAGGTGCGCAGGCGCGTGGTCGAGGACATATCCGGGTTCGGCCGGGACGCGCTCGGGCTGTCGCTGCTTGGAGTCGCCGAGTCGCCGATACGCGGACGGGACAAGGGGAACGTGGAATATCTCGCATGGTGGAGGAAGCCCGGGTCCGGGCAGGGGGTGTAGGTCTATGGGAGCAAGGCTCGGAATGGTCGCTTCGGCGACGCTCGCGGCGGCGCTCGCGCTCGGGTGCGCGCACGAGACGTTCGTCGCGGACGCGAAGCACCCGGAGGTGGAGTACACGGAGGGCGGAGATCTGAAGTGGCGCGGCCGCTTCATCGAGCCCGGGGAGCTTCCCGGCCTTCTAGACCGGGCCGGCGTGGGGAAGAAGTCCCAGATAGACATACGCGTTCCGCAGGGGATCCACAGCCTCAGCGGCCCGCGCCAGCTTCTCTTCATGCTTCGCAGGGCGGGGTACACGCGCGGCGTGCTGGTCACGGAGAAGCGGGCGTACTCGAAGGGGTCGGTCCAGTCCGCGCCCGCGCCCCGGGCGCCCGGGGCGGGCCAGGGCGGAAAGCGCAGGATAAGGTACAAATGAGCGCCGGGGACAGCGAGGGCCGCTCCGCGGCGGAGCGCGTCGAATTCCTCCGCTCGGAGATAGAGCGGCACGACCGGCTCTACTACGTGGAGGCGCGGCCCGTGATCGGGGACCGCGACTACGACCTCCTTTACGAGGAGCTCCTCGACCTGGAGAGGCGGCACCCGGAGCTGCGCTCGCCCGACTCCCCCACGCAGCGCGTCTCGGGGGAGGCGACCGAGGGGTTCGCCCAGGTGCGCCACGACCCGCCGATGCAGTCGCTGGACAAGACCCACTCCAGGGGCGAGCTCGTGGAATTCGACGCCATGGTCCGCAAGGCGGTCTCCGGGTTCACGTACAGCGTGGAGCCGAAGATAGACGGGGTGTCCATCTCCCTCCTCTACGAGGGGCGCCGGCTCGTCAGGGCGGCGACGAGGGGCAACGGGCAGGTCGGAGACGACGTCACGCTAAACGTGCGGACGATACGGTCCGTGCCGCTGCGCCTGCCGCCCGGCGCGCCCGACCGCATCGAGGTGCGCGGGGAGGTCTACATGACGCGGGACGGCTTCGCCAGGCTCAACGCGCGCGAGGAGGAGGCGGGGCGCGAGCCGTTCGCGAACCCCCGCAACGCGGCGGCGGGGTCGCTCAAGCAGCGCAGCCCGAAGGAGGCTGCGACGCGTCCGCTGGACGTGGTCGTCTACAACGCCGGCGGCGTGGGGTGCGAGGCGTTCGCGACGCATTCCGGGATGATCGCGGCGTTCCGCGAGTGGGGCTTCCCGGTCTCGCCGTGGTCGCGGCTGTGCGCGACCATGGACGAGGCGTTCGCGGCGATAGACGAGCTCGAGTCCCTCCGGCACACGTTCCGCTTCGAGATAGACGGGGCGGTTGTGAAGCTGGACGAGCGCGGCCTCTACGCCGCGCTCGGGGCGACCGCGCACGGCCCGAGGTGGGCGCGGGCGTACAAGTACGCGCCCGAGCGCGTGGAGACGGTCGTGGAGGGCATAACGGTGCAGGTGGGCCGCACGGGGGTGCTCACGCCCGTCGCCGAGCTCAGGCCCGTGGAGCTCGCGGGGTCCACGATCGCGCGCGCCACGCTCCACAACGCCGACCAGGTCGCCCGGCAGGACATCCGGGTGGGCGACCACGTGTGGCTTGTGAAGGCGGGGGACGTGATACCGGCGATAGAGTCCTCCATCCCCGCCAAGCGGACCGGCGCGGAGAGGGCGTTCGAGATGCCGAGCTCGTGCCCGGTCTGCGGAGGGGAGGTCGTCCGGCTCGAGGGCGAGGTGGCGCTGCGCTGCGTCAGCCCGGGGTGCCCGGCGCAGCTTGCGCGCCGGGTCGAGCACTTCGCCTCGCGGAACGCGCTCGACCTCAGGGCGCTCGGGGAGTCTGCGATCGACGCGCTCGTCGGGCAGGGGTGGATATCCGACCCCCTCGACCTCTTCTCCATCGGCGAGGCGCGCCTGTCGTCCCTGAGGATAGCGGGGCGCCTGTTTGGGCGGAAGGCGGCGTCCGTGGCGAAGTCGCTCGACGCGGCGAGGTCGCTTCCGCTCGACCGCTGGCTCTTCGCCACCGGGATCGTGGGCGTCGGCGCGACGGTGGCGGCGGACATCGCGGAGAGCCACGAGCGCTTCTCGGACCTCGCCGACTCTCCCGTGCTGCGCGAGGTCTTGGAGAACGACGCGCTCAGGGGCAAGGCGCGTAGGATCCTTCCGATAAAGGCCGAGGCCGCCCGCGCGGTGGTCGCGTTCTTCGGGAGCGAGTATGGGCGGAGGTATCTTGCGCGCCTGAAGGAGCTCGGGATCGACCCGAAGAGGGCGGAGCGGGGCGCCGTTGCGTCGGAGGGCCCGCTCGTCGGCGCGGGGTGCGTGCTGACCGGCTCGCTCTCCCGTCCGAGAGGCGAGTACGCGAAGATGATCGAGGCGGCGGGCGGGGTCGTGCAGTCGTCGGTGACGTCGAGGACGCGCTATCTGATCGCGGGGGAGAACGTCGGCGCGACGAAGACGGAGAAGGCCCGCGCCCTCGGCACGGAGGTCATCGACGAGGCGAGGCTCGTGGAGCTGCTCGGCGCGTCCGCGCCCGCGCAGGAGGCGAAGCCCGCCCCCGCGGCGGTGCAGGAGGCGAAGCCCGCCCCCGCGGCGGTGCAGGGGCTTCTGTTCTAGCGGCCGAGCGCCTCAGCGGCGGCGCTCTGCGTCGAGGCGGAAGAACTTCGCGCCGTGCGCCGGCACGGCGAACTCCGCGGACTGCTCGAACTCGCCGAGGTCGGCGCGCTCGACGAGGTCGAAGAACGCGACCTTGCCGGCGAGG
>CAVERN010000036.1:0-12956 GCA_963618095.1 bacterium
AAAGCGTCATACGCTGATATCGCGTACGCTGTCGCGGTTAGGTTGCCCACCCGCAGCCCTTCCTCTCCAGCATCTTGCGCGGTATTGCCTACCGCCGCGCGGCTGTGGGAAGTCGGCCGAGCCCAACTGCCTTTTCTGCGCAGCCTCACCCGACCGATCTGTTCGTCTTAAGTTATTGTCGTCCTTTCTTTAAATGCCGACATTGTACCATATCCCGAGCCTACAGGTGCCTGTCGGCGAAGTCCATGTACCGAGTCCAGTCGCAGAGCAGGAGGTCGTGCCCGCCGCTTCTCAGGTGATAGCCCACCCGCCCGCCGTGGAACTGCGCGCCGATGCGGTACGGGGCGTCCTCCACCAGGCCGTCCGCCCCGTAGAGCGCCCACGCCGGCGAGGCGTGGCGCGCCGTGAGGAACTCGCCCCACGGGCCCGCCCCGAAGTCCTCCGAGGCGGAGGCGATGTACAGCAGGCGCGGCGCGACCAGCGCCGCGAGCCAGTGCTGGTCGTAGGGAAGGGACGCGTCCCGCCCGTTGAACCTGCGGAACGCGCGGCTGAACCAGTGCGGATTGTTGACGTTGTCCTGGCGGATCGTCTCGGACATCGACACCGCCACGTGGTTGAGCTTCGCGCCGCAGCACCCGGAGTCGTTCGCGCACACGAGCGCGAACCTGCGGTCCGTCGCCCCCGCCCACAGCGAGGTCTTGCCGCCCCGGCTGTGCCCGACCAGCGCCACGCGCCGCGAGTCGACCTCCGGGAGCGTCTCCAGCCAGTCCAGCACCCGGCTCGCCCCCCAGGCCCAGGCCGAGATCGCCCCCCAGCTCGTCTCGGTGCGCTCCTGCGCCCAGCAGGCGTAGAAGCCGTTCGTGAACGGCGGGTCCTGCACGACCGCGGTCCCGTCCTCTCCGAAGTACGGATGGTAGGAGTCCAGCGCGAGGGACGTGTTGCTGAACACCGCCGCCGCATACCCCCGGCGCACGATCTCCTCGGCCGGGAAGAACTCAGACCTGACCTTCCTGTCGATGTCCGCGAAGCGCTCCATCGCCCTGTTGCAGATGAGGAGAAACGCCGGGACGGGACGCCCGGCGGCGGCGGACTTCGGCACGAAGACGCACGCCTCGAAGCTCCACGCGCCGCGCGGGCCGGAGAACGAGATGCGAGCGCGCCTGCGCACAGCGCCCATCCCCGGCATGTCGCGGCAATCCTCCACCGGCTCGAAGCGGAGGTCGGCCGGCCGCTCCACCGGACGCACCCCGTAGACGCTGCGCGCGAGGAAGTCGAGGATCTCGGGACGCCGCCTCCGCTCCCAGTCGTCGACGGTCGCGACGCGCCGCCCGTCGAAGCCCACCAGCAGCTCCGGCAGGTCCACCGGGTCCGACAGGTCGTAGACCGTGCTCGGCACGGGCCGCCTCTGCGTCCGCGCCGCCCCCGATTCGGCGCGAAGCGGCAGGAACGCCAGAAGTCCAGCCCAGAAGACCAGGGAGAAGATCGCCGCCGCCTTCACCGCTCACCTTCCTTCCCTGCGCGCGCCCTGCCACCTGCGGACGGCGGCGACGACAGCCTCCACCGCCTCGCCCTCCGGCACCCTGCCCTTCAGCTCGCCGCCCTCGTAGAGGAGGAACGCCCCGTCGCCGCCGCACAGCGCGACGTCCGCGCCTTTCGCCTCGCCCGGCCCGTTCACCACGCACCCCATCACGGCGATGCGCGGGAACGCCGCGCGGCGCCCCATCCCGGCGAGGGCGGCCTCCACCGCCTCCGCCACCCCGCGAACGTCGCACTTCGTGCGCCCGCAGGTCGGACAGCTCGTGACGGACGGCCCTGGCGCGCGCAGGCCCAGGGAACGCAGTATCTCGAGCCCCACCGCGACCTCCTTCTCTGGCGCGTCGGTGAGCGACACCCTCACGGTGTCGCCGATTCCCTCCGAGAGCAGTATGCCGAGCGCGACGGACGAGTGCACCGTGCCGCGCATGAACGTGCCCGCCTCGGTGAGCCCGAGGTGCAGGGGGAGGTCCGTGCGCTCCGCGAGCTCCCGGTACGCGGAGACGGTGGAGGCGACGTCGGAGGCCTTCACGGAGACGACGATGTCGCGGAAGCCCTCGGCCTCGAGCAGCGCCACGTGCTTGAGGGCGGACGAGACGAGAGTCTCGCCCCTCTCCAGGCTTCCGCCGTTTACCCCTATGCGGATCGGCACGCCCTTCGCCTTCGCCGCCCGGGCGACGGCCTGCACGCGGTCCCGCGAGCCGATGTTGCCGGGGTTCAGGCGCAGGGCGTGCGCCCCGGCCTCGATGGCGGCGAGGGCGCAGCGGTAGTCGAAGTGCACGTCGGCGACGAGCGGAACCTCGCTCCGCCCCGCCACCTCGCCGAGCGCCTTCGCCGCCTCGACGTCCGGAACGGTCAGGCGCACGACGTCCGCCCCCGCCTCCGCGCACGAGCGCAGGCGGGCCGCGATCGCCGCCGCGTCGTGGGGGTCCTCCGCCAGCATCGTCTGCACGCTCACGGGGGCGCCGCCGCCTACCGGCACGTTCCCGACCATCACCGACCTCGTGCTGTCTCTCTTCGCCATCCCCGCCCCCTTCGGCCCGTCCTCTACCTCTGGTGCTGGGCGTCGCACAGGCCGCGGTAGACGCCCCCGGCGGCGTACAGCTCCGCGTGCGTGCCGCGCTCCACGATCTCGCCGTCCCTCATCACGAGGATCGCGTCCGCGTCGCGGATCGTCGAGAGGCGGTGCGCGATCGCGAACACGGTGCGGTTGCGCATCAGGTTGGAGAGAGCGTCCTGCACGAGCCGCTCCGTCACGGCGTCCAGCGCGCTCGTCGCCTCGTCGAGGATGAGGATCGGCGGGTTGCGGAGGATCGCCCTCGCTATGGAGATCCGCTGTCGCTCGCCTCCGGAGAGCGAGAAGCCCTTCTCGCCTACGATGCGCGAGTACCCCTCCGGCTGGGCCATTATGAACTCGTGGGCGTTGGCCATCTTCGCGGCGGCGACGACCTGCTCGAACGTCGCGTCCGGCGAACCGTAGCGGATGTTCGCCTCGATCGTGTCGTTGAAGAGCAGCGCCTCCTGCGTCACCGCGCCGACGATGCGGTGCAGGTCGGCCGCGCGCATGTCGCGGAGGTCCACGCCGTCCATCGTGACCCGCCCCGCGCACGGGTCGTAGAACCGCGCGAGCAGTCCGGAGAGCGTGGACTTCCCCGAGCCCGTGGGCCCGACCACGGCGACCATCTTCCCGCGGGGCAGGTCGAACGTCGCACCGCGCACCGCGTCGCGGTCCGCCGTGTCGTAGCGGAAGGAGACGTTCTCGAACGAGACCCGGTCGGAGAACTCCGCCTTCGGGGCGGCGTCCGCCCTCTCCGGCAGCTCCATGCGGAGGTCGAGCACGGAGAAGATGCGGGTGAGCGCGGCCATGGTCGTCTCGAGCTGTATCTGGAGCTTCGAGAGCTGCTTCACGGGCTTGTATATGAGGAGCAGCGGCGCGAGCATCGGCACCACGTCCGAGAGCTTCACGCCCATCGCGAAGCACCAAACGAGGAACGCGCACAGCAGCAGGATCCCCACCGTCTCCACGCACGGGGCGACCATGAGCCCCACGCGCAGGCCCTTCATCGTGGACTTCAGCAGATACCGGTTCGTCCCGGCGTAGCGCTCCCTCTCGAACTCCTCGGTGTTGTAGCTCTTCACCACCTTGATGCAGGTGAGCACCTCGTGGATCTTCGCGCCGATCATCGAGCTGCGCTCCATCGTGCGCCTGGCCCACTTCTTTATCGCCCGCCCGAGCATGTGCACCGGGAAGACGAACAGGGGGAACCCCACGCAGATCAGGAACAGGGTCGGAAGCATGTCGTTGGCGACGGCGTACCACACGATGTACCCGACCGCCACGAGTATCTCGAACGGCGCGAGCGCGACCTCCGTGAGGATCGTCGTGAGGATCGTCTGGATCTGCTGGGGGTCGGACGATATGCGCGTCATTATCTGCCCGACGTCCACCCGCCCGAAGAACTGCATCCCCTGCCTCTGCACGTGCTCCAGCATCTCCTGCCTCAGGTCCGCCACCGCGTGCGCCCCCGACCAGCTGAGGCAGTAGTGGTTCAGGTACATCATCCCCAGGCGTAGGGCCGCGATCGCCGGCACCACCAGCACCACGATCAGCAGCAGCGCTCCGGCCATCCCGCCCTGCTCCGTCTGCAGCCGCAGCCCCGCCTTCGCCGCCAGGCGCTCCACCTTCGGATACCACCCGGGAAGCTTCGAGCGCCTCTCGATCTGCCTGGCGAACGCGCCCCCCGGGCCCCGGACGTCCCGCTCGCCCCCGGATGCGGCGGGCTTCGCCCGCTCGACGGCGGCGTCGTGCGTCTCCACGTGCTGCAGCGTCGGACGGACGATCTGGAAGAGCGGCAGCATCGTTCCGGCCGTGCACATCCCGGCGAGGAGGCCGACCGCCAGGCGGAGCCTGTACTTCCTCGCGTACTTCCACACGCGCCCATACGCCTCGCGCCGGGTGTACTCCCGGTCGAAGAACTCCTTCCTGTACTCGATCCTGGACTTCGAGCCCATGCTATCGCCTCCCCCCGGCGGCGAGCAGCCGCTTGAGGTCCCGCGCGCGGTCCATGGACGATACGAGCACCGCGTCAGGCGTCGCGGCGATGACGAGGCCCTTCACGCCAAGCGCCGCAATCCGCGGCCCGGCGGAGACGGCGACGGACCCCTCGCAGTCCAGGAGCGTGACGTCGCCGAGGACGGCGTTCCCGGAGGCGTCCGAGTCCAGATGGCTGGCGGCGGACGGCCAGGTGCCAACGTCGTCCCAGCCGAAGTCGCCGGACGTGACGAGCACGTTCCGGGACTTCTCCATCACGGCGTAGTCGAAGGATATCCTCGGAAGGCGCTCGTAGTCCCTGGGCGTCACGCCCACGAGCTGCGGCGCGTGCTCCGCGAGTGCGCGCTTGAGCGTGGACACCTTCCACACGAACATCCCCGCGTTCCACACGTACCTGCCGCTCCTCAGGTACCTCCTCGCCGCGGCGAGGCCGGGCTTCTCCACGAAGCGGTCCGCGCGGCTCACCCCGTCCCCGCACGGCGCGCCAACGCGAATGTAGCCGAAGCAGGTGGCGGGATGGGAGGGCCTCACGCCCATCGTCACGATGTCCCCGCCCTTCGCCGCGGCGGAGACGGCGCGGGAGAGCACCCGGCGGAACGCGGCGGCGTCCCCGATCAGGTGGTCCGCGGGCAGGACCGCCGCCACGGCGTCCTCGCCGCCCAGGCGCTCCACAGCGGTGCAGGCCGTCGCCACGGCCGCCGCGGTGTCCCTGCGGCACGGCTCGAGCAGGATGTTGCGCCTCGGCAGCTCCGGCAGCTCCCGATAGGTGGCCCTGGCGAGCGACCTCGCCGTGACCACGAGCGTGCGCTCCGGCGGAACGGCGCCGCGAAGGCGGTCGACGCTCTGCCGCAGCAGGGACCTCCCGCCGAACACGCTGAGGAACTGCTTCGGCCTCTCGGGCGTCGACAGCGGCCAGAAGCGCTCGCCGCTCCCGCCGGAAAGTATCACCGCGTAGAATTCCCTCTTCGCCATGCCGCCTCCCCCTCTGCGTCCGTCAGCGCAGCGCCGCCGCAAGCGCGGCGACCTGCGCGCGCGATGCCGCGTCGAGGGCGCTCCTCACCGTCACGACCGGCTCCGCGAACGCGATGCCCTGGCACTTCCCGAGCATGTCCCTTACGACCTTCGCCGCGGCCGGGGCCCACGTGCCGTTCTCGATCAGGCCGACCGTGCGGTTGCGGTATCCGCGCTCGACGAGGTGCTCCACGAACGTGCGCATGAACGGGAACGCGTCCATGTTGTAGGTCGTCGTCGCAAGCACGAGCTTGCCGTAGCGGAACGCGTCCTCCACCGCCTCCGGCATGTCGTCCCGCGCGAGGTCGGACACCGCGACCTTCGGGCATCCGCGCGCGACGAGCTCGTCGCGAAGCAGGAGCGCCGCCTCCTTCGTGTGCCCGTACACGCTCGTGTACGCGATGCACACCCCCTCGCTCTCCACGGCGTACGAGCTCCATACGCCGTACTTCTCCACGGCGTGGGCGACCTCCTCGCCCTTCAGCACCGGGCCGTGCAGCGGGCACACGACGCGGACGTCGAGGCCGGCCGCCTTCCTGAGGAGCGCCTGCGTCTGGGCGCCGTACTTCCCGACGATCCCCACGTAGTAGCGCCGGGCCTCGCAGTCCCAGCCCTCGGGGTCCTCCACGTCGTTCGCGCCGAACTTGCCGAAGCCGTCCGCCGAGAACAGCGCCTTGTCCGCCGCGTCGTACGAGACCATCACCTCCGGCCAGTGGACCATCGGCGCGGCGACGAACGCCAGACTGTGCCGGCCAAGCGCCAGGACGTCCCCCTCCTTCACGACGAGCCTCTTCGGGGCGACCGACTCGCCGAAGAACTGCGCCATGAACCTGAACGCCTGCGCGGACGCGACGACGGTCGCCTCCGGCCACCTCTCGAGCGCCGCCGCGATGCAGGCGGAATGGTCCGGCTCCATGTGGTGGACGACGAGATAGTCCGGGGCCCTGCCGCCCGACGCCGCCTCCACGTTCCCGATCCACTCCGCGCAGAAGCGCGCGTCCACGGTGTCCATCACCGCGGTCTTCTCGTCCAAGATGAGGTAGCTGTTGTACGCCATGCCCCTCGGCACCACGTACTGCCCCTCGAAGAGATCGATGTCGTGGTCGTTCACGCCCACGTACCTGATGTCGTCCGTAATCTCCATGAAAGCCTCCCCTCTCCTTACCTTGGCGGCGGATTATACCAAAAGTGCGCCCGCCACTGCCATTTGGGATTTACGATTTACGATTTACGATTTATGATTTGCGATTTGCGATTTAGGGTAGTGGGTAGTGAGATTTAGCCGTGTAGAAGTGTAGAATAGTGGGTAGTGGGTAGCCAATCGAAATCATAAATCGCAAATCGTAAATCATGATTTGCGGCTGGCGGTGGAACGCCAGCCCTACCAGCCGCCGCGGCGGCGGTCGCGGGGGCGACCGCCCTACCAACTATCAACTACCCACTATCAACTACCCACTATCAACTACCAACTACCCACTACCCACTATCAACTACCCACTACCAACTACCCGCTACCCTCTCTACACGGCTAACCGTAGCGTCACTTGCCGCGGATGCGGTCCGGCCCCCTCCAGCCAAGCGCGGAGGCGACATCCGACGGCGTGTACGACGGCTCCACGTAGTACGGCATGAACGAGATGTAGTTCAAGGCCTGCCGGAAGCCCTCGGGCGCGGACGAGCCATCGTCGTTGCGGTCAACGAACACGAGCCTTGCGGACGGCGAATTGGCGCGGAATACATACCTCAGCGTGCGCAGTCCTACCTTCCACCTCTCGGCGCTTATCTTCTCAAGGCGCAGCTCCGGCACCTCGCTCGCGCCCTCAAGCCGCACGGAGAACCCGATCGGCGCCTTCGGCCCCCATGCCTCGCCGCCGCCGGCCGCCGCCGCGTCCCTGTCGGCGACGCAGCAGAGAACCGCATAGCAGGCGCCGGGCTTCAGGCCCTTCACCTCCTGCGAGAGCTCGTTCGGCGACGCGGCGCGCGTGGTGAAGGTTGCGACAGCATCCCCGAACCCGCGCGGCACGGCCTGGCGCCGCTGTATCCTCACGCCATATCGGTCCAGGCGCTCAGCCGCGATCTCGCCCTTCGCGACCCAGCCGGAGAGGCCTTCGCCCATGTCGGCGTTCTTCACGAAGCCCGGCGCCCAGTCGAATCCGTAGGCGTCGGCAAGGTTCTCCGTCCCGCCCTCAAGCGCGTGGTAGCGCACCAGGCGGGCGACCCACCGCAGCAGCTCCTCGCCGCCGCAGATCATCCCGCCACACCCGATCCCCGCGCATTCCGCAAAGCGCGGGTCCGTCGCGAACGCCCGGTACATCCTCGCATAGTGCGCCTTGATGTCGGTGGACGGCACGACATAGTTGGACCAGTCGCCGATCTGCACATACGACGCCCCGTACAGCACCACCGAGCCGCGCGAAGCCGGCACCAGATCCAGCGCGCTCGTCACGAACCTGCCGTACGCGCCAACGTAGCGGTCGAGCTCCGCAGGGGTCGCGCGCACCGCGGCGTACATTTCAGGACAGATGAGCCCGGTGCCGTTGCCGGAGTTTATCGTGGCGGATATCTCCGAGACGTGCGTCTGCGGCCGGTCATAGTGGTTGCCGTACGACGTGTCGGCGTAGAACAGGTTCAGGGTCTGTTTCGGACGGAGCGCGATCATCTTCCATGCCGCCTCGGAGTAGTTGACCGTGCGGCGCGGATACGTCGTCACCCTGTTCTCGTCTATCGAGAGCGCGAACCCGTCGAGCCACGGCCCCTCCGTCAGGGTCTTCCATGTCGCGTCGAAGTCATCGTACAGAGGCCCGTCGGGATTCACGCGGACGTTTACGAAGGCGCGCATGCCGCGCTCGTACGCGTATCCGCAGACTTCCGGGTCGACGTGCTGGCCGGACCTCGCCCGAAGGCTCATGGTGTTCTGGACGGTATGGACGTCAAACCTGTTGCAGAACGGCAGCGTGTACGAGTGGCTCCACCTGTAGCTGCGCGTCGGAGTGGACTTCAAGCTCGGCAGCTGGCCCCAGATCGTCTTTACGGCGTTGATGCGCAGGCGGCCGCCCGGCTTCGCGCCGACAATGCGCAGCCTGTGCGCGCCTGCCGCGACGAAGCGCTGCGTCTCGACATGCCGCTCGCCGCCACGATATCGCACAGCGGGATAGCCGCCGTCGTCAAGATACCCGAGCGCCGCCGTGCCGACATCGCCCTCGAACGATATCCACACCCAGCCGGGGGTGGCCCGGCTGAATGCGACTTCGCCGTCCGCAAGCGGCTGGTCCACGAGCGCGGTCACGAGATTGTTGAGCCGCCTGCCGACCGTAAGCGGCTTCTCCGGGCGCTTCGAGACGATGGCGTATTCGTTCCTGGCAAGTCCGTTCCCGGAGGCGTCTTCCACGGACACCTCGACATCGTACTTCGATGGCCATAGGCGGCCAAAGCCGACCGCTGCGTACCCCTTCGCGTCGAACGCCGCCCTCGCCGGCTTGCGGTTCTTCTGCCCCCTGATCTGCGCGACAAGCGTGCAGTTGGTCTTGCCGCACGCAGGCTCGCCCGGCCAGTAGAACGTCATCCTCGCGTCTTCCGCGTTTACGTCCGCGAGGCGCGGCTCAACCGGGACGATCCGCGAGACAAGCCTGTCTACGTCCGCGCCGCCGATTGGCGCGCTCGCTCGGTCTGTCGCATCGTCTACCGCCTCGAGCTTCAGGTTGCGAAGCGAGAACGAGACGCCGGGCTCGACGGCCTTCGCGTGCAGGCAGCAGATCGACAGCGTGTGCTCCGTCGCCCCTTCGTGCGAACACATCGTGACAACGCCCTCCTGCCGCACCCACTCCCCCTTCGTGTCGTCCGGCAGGTTTGGCGCCTGCTGGCCGCTGTTCCAGTCCCACCTGGAGTCCCGCAGGAATACGTATATCGGAGCGCCATGCAGGCCGGACGTCTTCACCTCGTAGGAGATGCGGTATTTCCCGCCCGGCACAAGCTTCAGGTTCCGCTGCTCGTAGAAGGCAAAGGGCTGGCCCTCTGCCTCGATGCGCAGCGAGCCGTCCGCCTGGGGCGTCACGTCAAGGGAGGCGTAAAGCCTGTCGCGCATGTGCCTGGTCCACCCTATCGGCAGCCCGACGGAAAGCCTGTCGCGGTGGTCGAAGTTTGTGATGAGGTTTCTGCGGCCCTCGGCCAAGGCGGCCGCCGCCATCATGGCGGCGGCCGCCGCGACAATCGTCTTCCTGTCCATCATGCGGCCTTCCCTCACCTGACCACGATCACAATGCCCTTCCGCGCAACGCGGATGCGCCCGTCCGCCCACTCGAGCACGCGAGGCTTCTCCTCGCCGTTCACGACGACCTTCCACGAGGACAGGTTCGACGCGTTCAGGACGGAGCCGAAGGAGAGAGGCAGCACATAGCCGCCAAGGTCTCCGCCCTTCGGGAAGTTGACGATCCGAAGGCATCCGTCCGGCGCCGGCTCGAAGCGCGTCAGCGTGCCGCCGCCCATGGCGCAGTCGAACTCGAGCCCACCGCACGGGGCGGAGCCTTCCGCCACGCACCCAAGGTCAAGCGTAGCGCCTCCATCCACGCGCAGCACGGAGCTCTCCGCGAGCCCCGCCGCGCCCTGGCGGGCATAGCCTGCCACGTATTCGCTTGCGGCGCAGCCGTCGGCCGCGTTCCGCCGGACGACGCCCGCCAGATGCTCCGCGCGGACCTGCCATGAGCCGTCGCTCCCGTCAGGGCTCGACTCCAGCGTCCACGCCTGGGCGCACCAGTCGAGGTCCGGCCACCCGTAGATGAGGCGGAAGGAATCGACAGGCGCATGGTCCTCCTTCAGACGGATCGTGATCGGAAGCCACGTGGACTCGTCATCCCGCTTTGCGACGGAGTCCGGGAACGTGTAGCTCGCGTAGCGGGCCTGCGAGTCCATGAGACCGGCAAGGCTTGCCAGGCGCGAATCCTTGGTGAAGGACGCCGTCCACGAGACGCCCGCCGGAATGGAGATCGACCCTGGCGCAAGCTGCCCTGCGGGCGTGCCGGCGGCGGCCTCCACCGTATCCAGCCTGCCAATGGAATACGTCGTGTCGGTCGCGGAAAAGAGACCTATGCAGGCGAGTTCCTTGACGTGCTGCTTGCTTGCGCTGGAGCTTCCGCTCGACTGCCTGATCGTGAGCCGCCAGAAGTCGTTCGAGTCGCCGCGCGCCGACAGCCGCACGGTGCCGCCAAGCACGCGCAGCGTTCCCGCGTACGGCACATCCGACTCGTAGATCGTTAGCGTCCCGCCGCCCGCCTTCTCGACCGTCGCGCCAGGGGCGATGTCGGCCCCAATGAGGCTGCTGTCGCCGGTTGCGCGATACGTCCCTCCTTCGGCGATGGACACCGCCACCTGCGGATGGACCGACGTCGTTTCCGGCGACCAGATCCCGGCCTCGACGGACAGCGACGTGCCGGGCCTGAACTCCACGGCCCTGCCCTTCATGCTATCCGCGGTCGCGTCCGCCGTCACGCGCACGGAGCCCTGCGCGACCGTGAGCTTCGGCACCGACGGGGTCGAATCCGCAAGCCATGCGCCGCTTCCGTATTTCACGCATTCGTATCCGCCCGACGAGTCAAGCCAGGTCAGCGAGGGCGAAATCGTCTCGGAGAGCACGCGGTCGGTCTCGTTGGAGAAGATGAACGTGAGCGCGGCGGATTCGGACGAATTGCTGACCATTCCGCGGCCCAGAAGGGCGTTGACGCGGTGGGCGTTGCGTCCGTTGATGTTGCGCAGCTCCGACGTCTCATCCCTGAGGACAACGCCGCCGGTCCCCTCTCCATACGGCAGCACATTATCGCAGTCAAGCTGGGCCGCCATCGTCCCGGCGATCACAAGGTCTCCAGACTGCTCAAAGCGGCAGCACTCGGTGAGCGTGAACCCTGGACGCAGCGGCGAAGCCGGGCCTTCCCCTGCCGCGCCTTCGAGGATGACGTCGCCCAGGCCACGGAAGCGGAGCAGCCCGCTGCTGTTCGCATAGCGCACCAGGGCGTAGCCCATGCCGGCCTTGCGCAGAATGTGGACGTCGTTCCCCGCCGTCGCCTCAAGGATGATCTCGCTTCCGATCACGGGGCTGAAGGGTATCGAGCAGCGATGGCGCTGGTAGTACGTTCCGCCGTTGAAGAGAATGCGCGCCTTCACCGCCGTGTTGAGGTTGGACACGCTTCCAATGCTGAAGAATGCGTTCGTGTCGATCTGCACGATGTCCATCGTGTCGGACGATGCATCGGCGCCGGCGGACAGGGAAAGGTTCCAGGCCTCCGAGCTGAACCTCGAATTGTTCTCGGCCCAGCCCGGCCGGTCGCGCCGTTCCACGTCGGACACGACAATCTTCCCCCGGCCTCCACTGCGGCCGACGACCATGCGCCGTCCCGAAGTCTGCTCGCCGCCAACGCCGACATACTGCCCTCCATCCCGGACAGTCAGCGTGGCATCGTCGCCGGCATCGGGCCCGACATCCAGCAGCGCGCCAACATTCGTCACCGCCGCCCCTTCGCCGATCACGTAGTCGCCGTGCAGCACGACATCCGCGTATTCAGCCGTCGAGCCGACGATAGACGCGCCCGACCTGTCGACCTCCAGCGGAGTGGCCGCCAGAGCCCCAAAGCACGGCCAGAGAGCCATGCAGATAGATATTACCCCCCCCCAACAAGAATGGCTGCGCGATCACACATGTCCGTTTCCTTTCGTTTCATTGCATTCCCCTTTCCTTCGTTTCCTTGCACTCCGCCATCAACTATCGGCAACTGCAAGTAGATTCTCCGGCGAGCCACCGGGAGAGGCGGCGGCGGCACTCGAGCGCGGGCTCGAGCGAGTCGGGCCTGCGCTCCGCCTCGACGACCCACCAGCGCTGCGACGGCTCCGTCTTCATGTACGCGATCACGTCCGCCCACGGCACGCACGCCCCGCCGTCCGTCGGCTTCGTGCCGAACACGGCGTCCGGCGTCGGGTCGTTCTCCTTCGCGTGGATCGAGTCGTGGCGGCCGCGGTACTTCTTCAGCAGCGCGACGAGGTCCGTCCCCGTGTGGAAGGTGTTGCCGAGGTCGACCTGCTGCTGCAGGAGCGGCGATGCGTCGCTGAACATCACGTCCCACGCCGTCACGCCGTCGTACTTCGTCGTGAAGTGGTGGTAGGTCGAGTGGATGCCGACCTTGATTCCGTAGGCCTTCGCCGCCTCCGCCGCGAGCCCCATGTCGTGCCCGAACCGGCGGTAGGCGTCCGCCGAGTCCTTGTGCGCGTGCGGGGAGGTGACGGACTCGATGCCGGCCTCGGCGCAGAAGTCGAGCGTCCGCTTCAGCGCGTCGCCCACGAGGTCGACGTTGCCGTTGACGTGCGTGCCCGCGCCGCGCAG
>CAVERN010000037.1:0-12630 GCA_963618095.1 bacterium
ACTCCTCAACCCCTCAACTCTGGCAGTTGGTAGGGCGGTCGCCCCGCGACCGCCGCCGCTCCAGCTACGGTTGGCCGTGTAGAAGTGTAGAAATGGAGATGGCGGGTAAGGCCTCCCCACTATCAACTCCCCATTCCCCACTACCCACTACCAACTTCTCCACTTCTACACGGCTAAATCCCACTACCAAATCACAAATCGTAAATCATAAATCATAAATCATAAATCGTAAATCGTAAATCGTAAATCCCAAATCTCTTGGTAGTTGGCACGGCGCGGCGGAACGCTGGCCCGGCCAAGTTCACGAGGCTCTGCAGTGTGGTATAATGTTGCGCCAATGAAAGCGAACCTGCCCCCAGAGATAGACATCCTGCGAGAGATAAGCACCGTGCTGGTGCGCGAGAGGAACGTGAGGGCCATTCTCGAGAAGGTGCTCGAGACGCTCGAGGTTCGCATGGGCACGCTTCGCGGCACATTCACCCTGCTGGACGGCGACGAGGTGTCGATAGAGGCGTCCCGCGGCCTCGGCGAGGCGGAGAAGGCGCACGGGCACTACCGGCTGGGCGAGGGGATAACCGGCACCGTGGCCAAGACCGGCCGCGCCGAGGTGGTGCCGGACATCCGCAGGGACCGCCGCTTCCTGAACCGCACCGGGGCGCGCAGCGACTCCGAGGCGATAGCGTTCGTGTGCGTGCCGCTGGTGCACCTCGGCCAGGTGATAGGCACGCTCTCCATCGACCGCGTGAACCCGCCGGACGGCTCGGCGGAGGCGTTCAACCGCGACGTGGCGATGCTCCAGATAATCGCGAACATCACGGCGGACGCCGCGGGCGTGTGCCTCGGGGAGCGCGAGGAGCGCGAAAGGCTCGAGGCGGAGAACAGGAAGCTGCGCGACATGCTCGCCGACACCCCCGGTGACATGATCGGCAACTGCCGCGAGATGCGCTCCGTGTACGCGCAGATAAGGCAGGTGGCGCCGTCCGACGCGACGGTGCTCATCCGGGGCGCGAGCGGCACGGGCAAGGAGCTCGTCGCCCAGGCGATACAGCGCCTCTCCCGCCGCAGCGGGAAGCCCTTCATAGCGCTCAACTGCGCGGCCCTGCCGGAGGCGCTCGTGGAGTCGGAGCTCTTCGGCCACGAGAAGGGCGCGTTCACCGACGCGCGGGAGCGCAGGATCGGGCGGGCAGAGGCGGCGGACGGCGGCACGCTGTTCCTGGACGAGATAGGCGACCTCTCGGTGCCGCTCCAGGTGAAGCTCCTGCGCTTCCTCCAGGAGCGCACGTTCTCGCGCATCGGCTCGAACGAGGAGCTCCGCTCGGACGTGCGCTTCATCGCGGCGACGAGCCGCAACCTCGAGGAGATGATGCGGGAGGGCCGCTTCCGCGAGGACCTCTACTACAGGCTCTCCGTCTTCCCGATCACCATGCCGGACCTGGCGTCGCGGACCGGGGACGTGCTCCTGCTGGCGGAGCACTTCATGTCCAGGATGAGCCTGAAGTACGGCAAGAGCGTGACGAGGCTCTCCGCCCCGGCCGTGAACATGCTTCTCGCCTGGAAGTGGCCGGGCAACGTGCGGGAGCTCGAGAACTGCATCGAGCGGGCGGTGCTGACCGCGACGGACGACACGATACGCGGCTACAACCTGCCGCCGCAGCTGCAGGCGGACGAGTACGCCGAGGAGCCCTTCGGCGGCGGGCCGGGCGCGGGGGAGACGCTCGCCGAGCAGCTCGCGGCGTACGAGAGGCGGGTGCTGGCGGACGCGATACGCAGGAACGGCGGCAACAGGAGCGCGGCGGGGCGCCAGCTCGGCGTGAGCCCGCGCATGATGAACTACCGGCTCACGAAGCTCGGCATCGTGGACAGGGTGTAGGGCGGCAGTGGACGGCAAACAGCGGAGACAGGAGATGGAAGAGACGGAGAGGGAGGTTCCTGCCGATGGCAGGGAGTGGATCGCGATCCTGGACTACGGGTCGCAGTACACGCAGCTGATCGCCAGGCGGATACGCGAGATGTCCGTCTACTCCGAGATAGTCAGCTGCTCGATCGCCGCCGAGCGGCTGCGCGACAACCCGCCCGTCGGCGTGGTGCTCTCCGGCGGCCCGAACAGCGTGTTCGGCGAGGGCGCGCCTGACGTGGACCCCGGGATATTCGACCTCGGGGTCCCGGTGCTCGGGATATGCTACGGCATGCAGCTCATGAGCCACAGGCTCGGCGGCAGGGTCGTGCCGGGCGCGGAGCGCGAGTACGGCAAGATGGACATAGAGGTGATGCCCGGCAACCCGCTCTTCGAGGGGATTCCGGGCACCATCACGGTGTGGATGAGCCACGGCGACCGGGTGGAGGCGATACCCGCTGACTTCGAGAGGGGCGCGCTCTCGGCGACGTGCCCGTTCGCGGCGATGTTCTGCGAGCGCAGGCGCATGTACGCGCTGCAGTTCCATCCCGAGGTGGCGCACACGCAGTACGGCTCCAGGATCCTCTCGAACTTCGTGTTCGGGATTTGCGGCGCGAAGAGGGGGTGGAACCTCGGCGACTGGGTGGAGACGACCGTGGAGTCCCTGAGGCGCAGGATCGGCGACGACGAGGTGGTGCTGGGGCTCTCCGGCGGGGTGGACTCCTCCGTGGTGGCGGTGCTGCTGAACCGGGCGATCGGCGGCCGCCTGCACTGCATCTACGTGGACAACGGGCTCGGCCGCTACCGCGAGCCGGAGCAGGTGGAGGAGATGTTCAGGAAGAACATCGGCCTCGACCTCACCGTCGCCCGCGCCGCGCAGAGGTTCTACGACGCGCTCAGGGGGGTGGAGGACCCGGAGGCCAAGCGCAAGACGATAGGCCGGCTCTTCGTGGACGTGTTCGCGGAGGAGGCGCGCCGGTACCGCCACTGCCGGTACCTGGCCCAGGGGACGATCTACCCGGACGTGATAGAGAGCCGCTCGCCGTTCAAGGGCCCCTCCCACACGATAAAGAGCCACCACAACGTCGGCGGGCTCCCGCCCGACCTCAACTTCGAGCTGGTCGAGCCGCTGAAGGAGCTCTTCAAGGACGAGGTGCGGGCCGTCGGCCGGGTGCTGGGCATGGCGGACGAGCTCCTCGACCGCCAGCCGTTCCCCGGGCCTGGCCTCGGCGTGAGGATCCTGGGGGAGGTGACGGAGGAGAAGGTGCGGATGCTCCAGCTCGCCGACCTGCGCGTGCAGGAGGAGGTGCGGAAGCTCCCCGACTACAAGGCGATATGGCAGACGTTCGCGGTGCTGCTGCCGTGCCGCTCCGTGGGCGTGATGGGCGACCAGCGCACCTACGAGTACACCTGCGCCATCAGGTCCGTGAACTCCGTGGACGCGATGACCGCGGACTGGACCCGCCTCCCGTACGACACGCTCGCGGCGATGTCCAACCGCATAATCAACGAGGTGCGCGGGATAAACCGGGTGGTGTACGACATATCCTCCAAGCCGCCCGCGACGATCGAGTGGGAGTGACCCGGGGGGCGCGGCGATGGCGGTCGATCACGGGGAGAGGCGGAGGCTCATTGTCGAGAGGTCGATGCGGCTCTTCGCCGGCATGGGCTACTCGAAGGTCTCATTCCTCGACATCTCCAGGTCCACCGGGATAGCGCGCACCGCGCTGTACAGGTACTTCCGCACGAAGCGCGAGATATTCGACGAGGCGATACGCTCCATCACGCACAGCCTCCGCGCGGAGTTCGGCCGGATCGCCGAGGGCGGAGGGTCCGCCGCCGCCCGGCTTGAGCGCTCGGGCGGCATCGTGATCGCCGCGATGTACGGCAGGCGCGACTTCTTCGCCGCGATATACGAGTTCGTGTTCGCGATGGTGCGCTCCGGGCACGACATGGGGTCGCGCATTGAGGAGTTCACGGGTGGCTTCAAGGTCGCCATGGGGAGCCTCGTGCGGGAGGGCGTCGCCTCCGGGGAGTTCCGCGGCAACGTGGACCCCGACGCCGCGACGGAGACGCTGTACGCGCTCATGGAGTCCGTCGCCCTGCGCGTGATGCTCGGCGTCGAGCGGGACCCCGAGCGCGCGAGGCGCCGCTTCGCCTCCGTTGTCGCCGGCTTTGCCGCGTGACCGGCCCGCCGCGCCGTTTGTGGTATAATCGGCGGCATGGGCAAGGGTGTGGACGCGACTGACCGTTCGTTCGCCGCCGCGGTCGCGGCGGCGGCGGCGACCGCGCTGTTCGCGCTGTACGGATTCGCGGGGATGTTCTCCCGGGCGTATTCCATCTTCGCCTTCGCGGAGGAGGAGGACATGTCCTTCGCCTGGTTCGTGCCGCTCTTCTCCCTCTACGTCCTCTGGGGCAGGCGCGCCGAGCTCGCGGCCGAGGCGCGGAGGGGCGCGTTCTCCTGGGCCGGCCTTGCGGCGAGCGTCCCGTTCATCTGCCTGGCGCTGCTCGGCACTCGCGGGGTGCAGCTGCGCCTCGAGCAGCTCGGCTTCATAGGGCTGTGCGTGGCGGTCCCCTGGACGTTCTTCGGCTGGCGCCTGGCGAGGCTCTTCGTCTTCCCGGCCGCGTTTCTCCTCTTCTGCATACCGCTCGCCACGTTCCTCGACGTCGTGACGATCCACCTGCGGTATCTCGCGAGCGGCGTCGCGATGGCGACGCTGAACGGCCTGGGCCTCGACGCGGTGCGTGAGGGCACCGCCGTCATCTCGCGCGGGGCGAACGCGTTCGCCGTGGACGTGGCGGAGCCGTGCTCGGGGCTGCGCTCGCTCTTCGCGCTGATGGCGCTCACCGCGGGCTACGCGTACTTCACGCAGCCCGGCTGGCTCCGCCGGGGCCTGCTCTTCGTCTGCTCGGTGCCGATCGCCGTGGCGGGGAACGTGGTGCGCATCGTCTCGATATGCCTGGTGGCGACGTGCGTGGGCGGGAAGGTGGCGACCGGGTTCTACCACGACTATTCCGGGTACGTGGTCTTTGCGGTCGCCATCCTGCTCATGGTGGCGGCGGGCGAGGCGATAGGCCGGGCCTTCGGCGGCGCGGACGCGCCCGCTCCGCCGGGCGGCGCGCCCGAGGCGGCGCCGGTCGCGTCCGCTCCGCCGCGCCGGACGCGCGCCGCCGTGGCGGCGCCCGCCGCGGCCGCGGCGTTCTTCGCGCTTGTGTTCGTCTTCCAGGCACGGACTCCCCGGGCGACGGTTGCGAGGGCCCCGGAGGTGCCGTTCCCGGCGATCGCCGGGTGCGTGACGGACGACGAGCGCTTCGCGGAACTCCAGCGGGTGACGGAGGGCGAGCGCAAGATCCTGCCGGCGGACACGCGGATCGAGAAGAAGGTGTACGCCTCGCGAAGCGGTGCGCGGTTCGTGGTCTCGCACGTGGTCGGCGGGGTCTCCCGGGCGTCCATCCACCGTCCCGAGCTGTGCCTGCCGTCCCAGGGCTACGTGATGTCCAGGCCCCGGAACGTCGACGCCGCCGGGCGTCCGTGGCACGTGATAGACGCGTCCCGCCCCGGCGAGGCGCGCGGCATGGTGGCCTACACGTTCTTCAACCAGGAGGGCTTCCGCACGGCGTCGCACACCGGGCGCATCCTGCGGGACGTGCTGGACAGGTCCGTGCTGAACCGGGTCGACAGGTGGGTGATGGTTTCCGTGCACGCGCTTGGCGCGAACGACGGCGATCTGCTCGCGTTCCTCGCCGCGATGGAGGAGGCGCGATGACGTCCCTCGCCTCGATGCCCGCCGCCCAGTCGGCGCTGTGCGCGGCGACGCCGTACTTCGTCGTGCTCCTCGGCGCGTTCCTGCTGTCGCTCGTCCTCACGCCGCTCGCCAGGGACCTCGCCCGCAGGCTCGGGATGGTGGACGTGCCCGGCGGGCGCCGGGTCAACAAGAGGCCGATACCTCGCGGCGGCGGCGTGGCGGTGATAGCGGCGTTCTCCGTCGCCACGCTGTGCTTCATGGCCATCTCGGAGCGGCCGCTCTTCGAGTCGGTGCCGGACGTCGTGTCGGTGCGCCTGGTGTGCCTCGCGGTGTGCCTGGGGGCGCTGGGCTTCGTGGACGACAGGCGTGGCCTCAGCCCGGCGGCGAAGCTTGCCGGGCAGGTCGCGGTGGCGGCGCTGGCGTTTCTCTGGTGCGGCATAGGGTTCCACGCGTTCGCGCCCGGGATGCCGGCGTGGCTGGACCTCCCGCTCACGGTGCTCTGGATAGTGGGGGCGATCAACGCGTTCAACCTGATAGACGGGCTGGACGGCCTTGCCTCCGGGCTTGCGGTGATAGCGGCGGCGGGGATGGCGGGCGCGCTGTGCTTCACGGCGTCGCCGAGCCAGACGGTCGCGCACCTGGCGTTCATCGGCGCGGTGCTGGGCTTCCTGCGCTACAACTTCAGCCCGGCCTCCGTGTTCCTCGGCGACACCGGGGCGATGTTCCTCGGGTTCTTCCTCTCCACCGTCTCGCTGATGACCAGGGCGGGCGACTCCTTCGCCGTGTCCGTCACGGTGCCGCTGCTCGCGATGGGGGTGCCGATCTTCGACACCGCGCTCGCGATCGTCCGGCGCGCGGTGAGGGCGTCCCTGCGCCACGCGTCCGGCGACGCGTCCGGGCGGGAGGGCGTCTCGGCGGTGATGAGCGCGGACGCGGACCACAGCCACCACCGCCTGCTCCGCGCCTTCGCGTCGCAGAGGAAGGTCGCGGCGCTCATGTACGCGGTGGCGATGTTCCTCGTCCTGGTCGGGATAGGCGTGATAGTGCTGCGCGACCGGGCGGCGGGGCTGTTCATCGTGGCGTTCCTGGTGGCGAGCTTCGTGATAGTCAAGGACATGTCCCGCGTGGAGCTCCTCGACGTAGGGAGGCTTGCGGACACCGTCGCGCACAACCGCCGCCCCGCCGTGCGGCGCAGGATGTCGGCGCTCTACGTGCCGTTCCTCGTGCTCGCGGACGTCGCGATACTCGTCGGCGCGTGGTACGCCGCCGTCTGCATCCTGCAGGTGCACCCCACGCGCGAGATGCTCCACACGATGGTCCCGCTCCGCGTGGTGCCGCCGTTCATCGCCATCGTCCTGTCGCGGTCGTACGTCACCGTGTGGTCGAGGGCGATGCTGTCCAACTGCGTTCGCCTGGCGCTGGCGGTCGGCGTTGGCGCTCTCGCGTCGTCCGCCTGCGTCGCGCTTCTCGGCTACCACGAGGGCTTCGTGCTCGCCTTCCCCATAATCCACGGCGGGATCGCCCTGGCCGCGATGCTCGTGGTGAGGTTCCTGCGGCAGTTCGTGCGCGACTGCTACTACTGCCTGAGCGTGCGCGCCTGCCAGGGGAAGGCTGGGGTGTCGCGCACGCTCGTGTTCGGCGGCGGGCTTCGCTACCGCGCGTTCAGGAGCGAGCTCGTGCGCAACTCGAGCCGCCTCCGCCGCATGGTCGTTGGCATAGTGGACGACGACATCTGCATGCGCGGCAAGGTCATCGGCAGCGTGCGCGTCGACGGGCCGCACATGGACGCCAGGCGGATCGTGGAGGAGACGGGCGCGGACAGCGTGGTCATAGCGTGCGAGCTCTCGCCGGAGCGCCTGAAGGTCGTGGCCGACGCGTTCAAGGCGTGCGGGGTGAAGGTGTCCCGCTTCGCGCTCTCCGAGGAGGACCTGTGACGGCCGCGCCGGCCGGGGGAGGGGATCGCATGGGCAGATTCGAGATAGAGGGCGGGAGGAGCGTCGGCGGCGTCCACCGCGTGCCGGGGAACAAGAACGCGGCGCTGCCGATGATCGCGGCCGCCCTGCTCACGCCAGAGCCGGTCACGCTCGAGAACGTGCCTGCCATCGCGGACGTGGCGAGCATGCTCGAATGCGCCGCGCGCTTCGGCGCCTCCGTGGAGCGCGACGAGGCCGCCGGGCGCGTCACGATATGCGCCAGTCGCCTGAGGACGGCCCGTCTGGACCCCGCCCTCGCCGCCAGGATACGCACGAGCGTGCTCTTCGCGGGCCCGCTCCTCGCCCGCGCGGGGAGCGTCTCGCTCCCGCCGCCCGGCGGCGACGGCATCGGCCACAGGCGGCTCGACACGCATCTCGAGGGCTTCGCCGCGCTCGGCGCGAGGGTGCGGTACTCGAAGAGCGGCATGCGCCTCTCCGTCGGCCGCGGCCGGGGCGGCGGGGCCTCGTCCGGGCTCAGGGGCGCCTCGTTCGTGCTTGACGAGGCGAGCGTGACTGCGACGGAGAACATCGTGATGGCGGCCGCGCTCGCCGAGGGCGAGACGGTCGTGTACAACGCCGCCTGCGAGCCCCACGTGCAGGATCTCTGCGCGATGCTGAACCTGATGGGGGCCGAGATCTCCGGCGCCGGCACGAACAGGATCTCCGTGAGGGGCGTGAAGGCGCTCCACGGGGCGACGGCGCGCATAGGATGCGACCTCATAGAGGCGGTGAGCTACCTCGTGGCCGCCGCCATAACCGGCGGCGAGCTCACCCTCACGGGCGTGGACGCGCGCCAGTTCGCCATGCTCTCCGGGCCGCTGCGCCGCTTCGGGCTGAGGTGGTCCGCGGACGAGGCGCGCGGCACGGTGTGCGTCCCGGCGCGGCAGCGCCTGAGGATGCGCTACGACCTCGGGGACTCGATCCCGAGCGTCGCGGACGGGCCCTGGCCGATGTTCCCGAGCGACCTGATGTCCGTGCTGATCGTGCTCGCCACGCAGTCCCGCGGCACGTGCCTCTTCCACGAGAAGATGTTCGAGAGCCGCCTGTACTTCGTGGACCACCTCATCCAGATGGGCGCGAAGATCGTGGTGTGCGACCCGCACCGCGCGGTGGTCACGGGCCCGTCGCAGCTCCGGGGCACCACGGTCACCTCCCCGGACATCCGCGCCGGCATCGCGCTCATCCTCGCCGCGCTGTGCGCGAAGGGGAAGACCACGATCCTGAACGCGCAGTCCGTGGACCGCGGCTACGTGGCGGTGGAGAGGGAGCTCGGCGCCCTCGGCGCGCGCATCGCGCGGCTGCGGGCGTAGGAAGGGAACGGCAGGAGGCAAGACGATGGCAAGGGCGTATCCGCACAGGCTGCTTCTCGTGGACAATCTCATGATCCGCCGCTACGGCAACCTCCGGATGGGCCCGGGGCGCAAGCTCATGTGCGGGGCGATCCGGAACGGCTGGCGGATATGCGAGTTCTCCGACCGCGACATGGCCAGGCTGCTCGCGCCGCTGGGCGTCCGCGCGCTGGGCGGCAGGATCGCGAACGCGAAGCTTCTCCTCACGGCCAGGAACTTCCGCCCGGACGTGGTGCTCGTAGGCCACTGCGACTACGTGACGAACGACACCCTCCGCGCCATCCGCGCCGCGCTGCCCGGGGTGAGGATCGCTCACTTCAACGTCGACCCCCTCTGGCAGGAGCATACGCGGGCGCAGATGAGCGACCGGATGGAGTCGTGCGACGCGCTCTTCGCGACGACGGCCGGAGACGTGCTGAAGACCTGGGCCACCGGCAGGAACGCCGTGGCGTACATGCCGAATCCGTCCGACCCGTCGATGGAGAACCAGGACAACGGGGCGAAGACGGAGTTCCTGAGGGACCTCTTCTTCGCCGGCAATCCGAGGCGCGGCGACCCGAGGTGGGAGCTTCTCGACGAGCTGCTGCGGAGAGTCGGCGGGAAGCTGCGGGTGGACGTGTTCGGGAGGGATCGTCCGCCGGTGTGGGGGGCGGACTACGAGGACGTGCTCGCGACGAGCAAGATGTCCCTGAACCTGAACCGCAGGGAGGGGGACAAGTGGTATTCGTCGGACCGCATCGCGCACCTGATGGGGTGCGGGATCCTCACGTTCCAGTCCTCCGCGAACGGGATGCAGCGCTTCTTCTCCGACGGCGAGACCGTGTGGTTCGACGGCCCCGTGGACCTCGCCGACAAGGTGCTCCACTACAACTCGCACGACGCGGAGCGCTCGCGCATCGCGTCCGCCGGCCGGGAGAGGTACCACCGGCTATTCGGCGGCGAGAGGGTGCTGAGGTACATGGTTGAGGTGACGTGCGGGGAGGAGCTCTCCGAGCCGTACGAGTGGGGCGAGGAGGTGTACAGGTGAGCTCGCGGCGCGGCTTCAGGCGGGCCCTGCGGATTGCGCGGGTGCCGTTCGAGTGGCTCGGGATAGGCCTGGGCGTCGCGATCCTCTCCGCGCTTCCGCGCCGATGGATGCTCGCCGTGTGCGACTTCGCCTCTTGGGCGATGCACGGGCTCGACGCGTCCGGGCGGAGGCTCGCGCTCTTCAACCTGCGCGTCGTCACGGGGAGCGGGGAGGTGCGGGGCGTGGAGTTCTCTCGCGGCGCTCTGGAGCGCCTCTCGCCGCCTACGCGCCGCGAGGAGGTCATAATCCGGCGCAGCTACCGCAACATGGCCCGCACGGTGGGGCACGCCTTCTGGACGTGCCGGCGGGCCGCGGAGCGGGTGGCGGAGTCGGGCGAGATGTCGGAGCGCGGCAGGCGCTTCCTCGCCGGGGCGAGGCCCGCGGTCACGGTGTCAGGCCACATAGGCTGCTGGGAGATCCTCTCCCAGCTCGCCTTCCTCGAGGGGCACCGGATGATGTCCGTGGCGAAGGACATAGGCACCTCCGGCATGACGCGCCTCCTCATGAGGTCGCGCATGTCCATCGGCCAGGAGATCGTGCACGCGGACGGCGCGTTCCGTCCGCTGATGCAGGGGATCCGGGACGGCAAGTCGCTCGGCCTTCTCGTCGACCAGGTGGTCAAGCCGAAGAACGGCGGGGTGTGGGTGCGCCTGTTCGGCAGGCCCGTGCCTGTCTCGGCCGCGCCGGCGTTCTTCGCCGCCAAGGGCAAGGCTCCCGTGGCCGTCGCCTGGAGCCGTCCGCTCCGGGACGGACGCTACCGGTGCGAGGTGGTGGCGAGCTACTCGCCGCAGGACGCGCGTGACGTGTGGGGGCTCACGCAGTCGTGCCTGGACGACCTCGCACGCGTGATACGGCGCCATCCGTCGTGCTGGGTGCTCAACTACCGCTACTTCAGGAAGTCCCCGACGGCGGAGGAGCTCGAGCAGCTCGACCGCCGCGAGCAGGGGAGGGCCGGGGCCTCTCCCCCGCAGACCTGATGATCTTCGATACAACAATCGGCCATGTGGGTATGAAGTCTGACGCGCCTGGGACGACTACGGTTCTTGTGCCGTGCGTCGCCTCCGTTAAAGCGATATCTCGCGCCATCTATCGGCAGCATCCGGCTTTCAAACCAAGGTACATGCCAGCCATGGCCAAGCGTTGTCCTGGTTGAATGTGCCGCAGAGGTCCAGTAGGCGTAAAGCGGGACGTCCCTGTCCCCCAAGCTAAACGTTCCCAGGCGATATGCCTTAACCGCATGGCCATAGTCGTCGATATGCTCCATTTCCCGGCTCTTGATGTAGCAGCCGGAGGAAATCCGGATGTCGGCTTCTGCGCCAAGGGGCAGGAAGGCAATCAGCAGGATGTGGATGTGTGATTTCATGCCTGAGGGTCATTTCAACATGATGTCGTGGACGTATATGACGTTGTTGGTGCTTGCCGGGAAGTCCGTCAGAGGCGCAGGGCGCTGTAGGGCCTTGCCCGTTCTCCGCTTGATGGTGGCAATGATCTGCTCTGCCGCCCTTCGGCTGTCGGCGCTTATGTTTGCAACGCACGCGGCGCCCGAGGGCTTGAATGTCCCATGCCCGGGATGCGCATATATCTGTATCGCGTACGGCATGCCTCTTTGACCTATATGGCGTATCGAATTCGTATCGCAGATATAAGCCGCCACCATGTCTAATCGCGGCGCCGGTATGCAGTCTGCGCGCCATGAGCTATCCCTCCCCGTCCTGGCCACTTGGCCTGGCTAATCCCCTTCGGACGTTTCGTCGTCTGCCTCGATCACCGTGACTTTGACGACCGCATCTGCGATCGGGCTCCCTGCCTTGTCCACGCAACGGCCGACGACCGAGACATAGTCCCTGCGAAGCTCCAGGTTCTGCACGTAGGCATTCTCGCGCCTGTTCCATGCAACGTGCTCCGTTGCCTGATATTCAAGCGTCTTGCCGGAGTCTTCGATGATGCATCTGCAGAACACCCTCCAGTCCCTGTCGTCATTTTTCACCTCCATGCGATACCGACCATTGGCGTCCGCTTTTGCACGGCATATCACCTTGAAATCCGGAAGCGTCTGCAGCTCCACCTCGACGTTGCGGGGCAGATCATGCCGCCTCTCCCCACATAGACGGGCCATTTTTGTAATGGCCCATAGGGGGTTTGAGGCTTCCGGCCGCTCAAACAGCGATGCGCATTCCTGTGCAGTTGGGCAATCGGCCAACGACACCGTTCCCTTGACGACAACTGCGGAAACGGGCGGAATCGCCGCCAGCAAGGCCGCGGACGAAACCAAGCTTCTGCTAATAATCATTCCCACCTCCTACATTTGCGGTGTTTTGCATCGAGAACGTGGCGGATGCGCTCGGCAAGCCGTCCGATGCCGTCTATCGTGCGCTGACTGGGCGAGGAGATGTCTTGAATCAATATATCGTGCCGAGCTATGACGTGTTGCACACGCAAGGTCGTGAATACATTGTCAATGACATCCGCGAAGTCATGGAAGAGCGCGGGGTGCGCGTATGATTGATTGCCTGCGCACGCCGGCGGCGTTGTCTGCCATGAAGTTTCAGGGGAGCGAAGAACAATGACGGCGAACAAGAATCTGCTTCGTATGAAGTTCGCC
>CAVERN010000038.1:0-12493 GCA_963618095.1 bacterium
TCGGCCTCGCGATGATGATCTACGTGGACATCGGGTTCAAGAACTGGATGCCGTCGCACCTCCAGGACTCGTTCCTCCAGTCGTGCCCGTTCCTCCGGCGGTGGGCCGGCCTGCACGCCGTGCTGTGGCACTACCTCGGCGCGATCATCGGCATCATGGCGGGCAGCCGCATCGGCGACCGCCTCGTGAAGGGGCGCCCCGGCATCCGCCTGGAGATGGGCGTCGCCGGGCTCGGCCTCGCGATTCCGTTCATCGTGTGGATGGCGCTCACGCAGTCGTTCACGCTCTGCTGCGTGGCGATGTTCGGCTTCGGCGTGTTCCGCGGCGTCTACGACTCGAACTTCATGGCGTCCTTCTTCGACGTGGTGAACCCTCGCTACCACGCCTCCGGCGTCGGCATCATGATGTGCATCGCGTTCCTCTTCGGCTCTCTGTCCTCCACGGTGCTGCCGTGGATCGCGAAGGCGTTCGGCGGCAACATGGCCTACTCGATGTCGTCGCTCGCCGCGTTCTACCTCGTAGGCGCGCTGATCATCCTCGTCGCGCGCGTCTGCTTCCTGGCCCGCGACCGGGCCGAGGCGTAGGGCTTCCGCCGACCGCGATGCCGCATGGCGGACTGACTGCGGAGGGGCCGGACGGCGCGGACGGCGTCCGCGCGCGGGGGCGCGCCGCGTTCGTGACCTTCGGATGCCGGCTGAACAAGGCCGAGGCGCTCGACCTCGAATCGCGCTACGCCGCGTCCGGGTGGGAGATCGTCCCCATGTCGGACGCGGCCGCCGGGCGCGGGCCGGGGCCGGACCTCATCGTGGTGAGAGGCTGCTCCGTGACGGCGAAGGCCCAGCGCGACTGCGAGAAGTCCGTGGCCCATCTGCGCGAGAGGTTCCCCCGGGCGCGGATCGTGGAGACCGGATGCCTCAGGTCCGCCGGCGCAGACGCCGCGGAGGCGGCGGCGCACGGACTCCCCGCCGCGGCGCCGGCGGAGCGCTTCAGGCTCTCTCGCGCGTACCTGAAGGTGCAGGACGGCTGCTCCGGCCGGTGCTCCTTCTGCATCGTACCGTCCTTCCGCGGAGCGCCCGTGTCCGTCCCCTTCCGCGCCGCGCTCGAGCGGGCGAGGGCGTTCCTTGCGGCGGGATTCCGGGAGATCGTCCTCGTGGGATGCAACCTGTGCCTCTACAGGTCCGAGGGACGCGGGTTGCCCGAGCTCGCCGCCGCGATGGCCGAGCTCGAGTCCCCGGGACATCGGGTCAGGCTCGGCTCAATAGAGCCCGGGATATGCGACCGGGGCCTCGTGGACGCGATGGAGGGCCACGCCAACATCTGCCGGTTCCTGCACCTGTCGCTGCAGTCGGGCTCGGACCGCATCCTGCGCCTCATGCGGCGTCCGTACGACTCCGAGAGCGTCCGCGCGTTCCGCGAGGAGGCCTGCCGGCGGCTCGGCCCGAGGCTGGCGCTGGGGGCGGACGTCATAGCGGGGTTCCCCGGCGAGACCGACTCCGACCACGAGGCGACGAAGCGCCTCGTCTCGGAAGGCCGGCCGCAGAGGTCCCCGTTCGTCCACCTCCACGTGTTCCCCTACTCCGAGCGGCCCGGGACCGAGGCCGCCGCCATGGCCGGCGCGGTCCCCACGGGAGAGCGCCGCCGGCGCGCGAGGGAGATCGAGGCCATCGGCCTGCGCAACCGGGCGGCGTTCGCTGGCGCGCTCGTCGGCGAGACGGTCGCGGTGTGCGTGGAGCGTGGCGGCAGCGGGAGGACTGACGAGCACCTGAGGTGCGTCCTCCGGGGGAGGGCCGAGCGCAGGTCGATCGTATGCGCGACCGTCGAGAATTATTCGCTCGTGGACGGCTCGGTATCTGCTATAATTGCCGCCGAAACCGACAGAGGCGGCGTCCGTCCGAGCGCCGGCCACTGCGCGGCGAAAGGAGGCGCACAATCATGAGAACGAAAAGGAACCGCAAGGGCCAGACGATGCTTGAGTACATAATCATCGTGGCCCTCATAGCCATATCGCTGATCGCGGTGTTCACGTACTTCGGCAAGGCCACGGCGAAGAAGGTCGCCGGCGCGACGGAGGCGATCTCCGACGAGGAGGGCCAGAACGCCAGGACCGCCGCCGAGAACATCAGCGAAGACACCATAAAGAAGCTCGGCGAGAACTGAGCCTCAGGAGACGCGGCCGTGCGAGCCCACGCCACAGCGACGCGACGGAAGGGCCGGAGCGGGCAGACGGCGCTCGAGTACATCCTCGTCTTCGCGCTCCTGCTCGCGGCGGCCGGCGCCGCGTACCACTTCATGAGGGCGCCGGCGCGCGTGGCGGTCTACTCCACCGACGTGATATGCTCGGAGCGGCTATGACTGCGCGGCGCACGAGGTCCGGCCAGGCCATGGTCGAGACGACGATCGCGATGGTCGCCGTGCTCGTCGTGTTCCTCGCGGTGTTCAACCTGTCCGACCAGATGCGGGCGAAGCTGCTCGTCGAGAACGCGTCCGTGAAGTGCGCGAGGGCCCGCGCGGTCGGCTACAACGACTTCATGGTCCGGAAGATCGCCAGGCTCTCCACGATGCCCGCGGCGGGGAAGTGCCTCACGCCGTCCGAGGGCGGCGGGGACGGATCGCTCTCCCTCGGCGAGCGGCGCTCCCGCATAGGGGACTACCTCGCGAGCGAGTACGAGGCGCAGGCGGACGCGATCCTCGACTTCGAGCACTGGCGGGACGGGCGCACGGCGGTGGAGTGCTCGACGGACTCCACCAGGGCGACCGCGACGGTGACCCAGCGGCGCCCGCGCCTGTCCGGCCTCGGGGCGCTCGTCGGGACGGAGGCCGCCTCCGGCGAGCCGGCGTGCGCGGAGATCTCCGCGACCGGCGCCGTGGAGGCGCACTACAGGAGCTACCTGCAATGAGGGGCGGCGCGGGCAGGAGCGGCCAGGTGGCGATATTCCTCGTGCTCGTCCTCGCCGGGCTCGCGCTCCTCTTCTCCCTGAACATCGACCTGTTCACGTCGTCGCGCTCGAAGATACGCCTCCAGAACGCCGCCGACGCGGGCGCCCTCGCGATCGCGAGGTGGCAGGGGATGTCCCTGAACGTGATCGGCGACCTCAACATCGCCCACCTGGCGGCGGTCTGCGAGTCGAACGTCAACGCAATGGCGGGGATCGTGGCGCTCCAGCGCAGCGTCGCGCGCATCGGGCCGACCGCCGGGTTCAAGGCCGCCAACGACATCGCCAGGGCGAACGGGGCGGCGGCGTCCCCCGACATGACGGAGGCGGCCAGGATCGCCGCCGGGCTGGCCGGCGCCGACTACGCGAGCATGGTCGACGGAACGCTGCGCGACGGCGTCTGCGCCGGCATAGACAACGCGGCGGTCGTGAGGGCGGGATCGGTGGACCCCCGGCTCGACCCCGACTTCTACGACGCGATACGGAGCCGGAACTTCCGCGCCCTCTGCGTGCGCTTCGCGAACGGCTCCCACTCCCTCCCGTCCGTCCCCCCCGGCGCGCCGGACCCGGACGAGGCGCTCCTCTCCGACGGCGTCAACGCCTGCTTCGGCAGCATAGGGGTGCGCGTCGACGGAGGCGGCGGCTACCCCGGCCTCGTCGGGTCGCTCGCCGCGCTCGCGCGCGAGTATGGGTTCGACACGGCGGTCTCCGAGGCGGCGCTCGCGAAGAACGCCTCGCTCTTCGCCGAGTACGGCTGGTTCGCGTACGACCAGTCCGAATGGGCCGAGCTGCCCGCCGAGCTGGGCTTCTCGCGCTTCCCGTGGCTCACGCCGCTCCAGGAGCGCTACGACACGGCGGGGGGCGCCGCGACCGTGAGGGTGGAGGGAGCGGTCGCGCTCACATCCATCGCCGCGCAGACGAACGCCATAGCCGCGCTCGCCGCGGCGAAGGCGCTCGGAAGCGTCCGCTCCAGGCGCGTCACCGACGTAGCCCCCCCGATCGTGCTCCCCTCCTTCAGCCAGGCCCGGCTCGTGCCGTTCGCCTTCGGGGCGGCGACCGGGCGGCGCGGGATGGCGAACCTCGGGCACGTGCGCGCGATGTCCGGCCTGCTCGGGCAGGGCGGCGGCGCGAGCGCCTACGGGAGCCTGCTCGACGCGTTCGGCAGCGACGAGTTCAGGAGCGCGGCGGAGAAGTGGTACGCGGAGCACGGGCACACGGACGCGGACGGGTGCCGCCCGCCGTCGCGCCACGGCACGGAGCGCGGGGGAGGGACGTCGTATGGCATCTGAACCCCATCGCCGCTCGGGCCAGGCCATTATGGAGTTCGTGATCGCGCTGCTCGCCATGGCGCTGATCGTCTCCGCCGCGGTGGAGTTCCTCCCGGCGCTGCTCGAGGACTTCGGACTGCTCAAGGCCGTGCGCGAGGAGGCCGGGAGCGCCGCCCTGGCGTCCGAGCACGGGACGTCCGGCGCGGACAGGCAGGAGGAGTTCGACCTGGGGATCCCGGAGCTGCTGCTGGACGGCGGCGCGGAGAGCGGGCGGTTCGCCGAGAAGGCGGTCATGCCGGCGGCCAACCTCGCCGCCGGCGAGGCGGTGCACATACCGAGCGTCTCGGGCGCGACGGAGAAGATGCGCCACTCCAGCCGCGCGGGGACGTCGGAGTTCGTCTCGTCCCTCACCTTCCTCCCCCCGGGCGAGGCGCTCGCCCGCGCGGCGGCGTCGCTCGCCGGCGCCGGATGGAGGCGGCACGCCGTCGGCTCGGGCGACGCCCTGCTCTTCACGCTCGGCGACGAGACCGCCCCATCGGCCATCGCCGCCGTGCACGCGATGCCGGCCCCGGCATACGACGCGGACGGCACGACCGTGCTCACGATATCCGCCAGGACCGCGGGGGCGGCCCCGTAGCGTCCGCAGATATGGTACAATAACGCCATGAAACAGAGAATCGTCTTGATCGCCGCCATCGTGGCGGGCCTGGCCGCAGCCCTGCTCACGCGGCTCTACCTCTCGTCGAAGGACGCCGAGGTCGCGGACATGAAGGCGCGCTTCGCGAAGCGCTTCGGCGTGATGGAGGTGCTGTGCTACGCCGAGAACGTGCCGGGCGGCACCGTGATCTCGAAGGGGCAGCTCGGCACGATCGTAGTCCCGAAGGCGGGCCTCCGCGGGCAGGCGCTCACGATGGAGAACCTGGGCGACGTGATCGGCAGGCGGGTGCTGCTCGGCCACGGCAAGGGCGAGGTGCTGTTCTGGGCGGACATCGAGGGCGGCAATCCGAGGACGACCGGCCTCGCCGCGATGGTGAAGAAGGGCATGAGGGCGGTGTCGATAAACGCGACGGGGGCCGCGGCGGTCTCGGGCATGGTGAACCCCAACGACCACGTGGACGTGATCGGCACGTTCACGTTCCCGGACGACGAGACCGGGAAGCGCGACCGCTCCGCGCTCGTGACATGCACGATGCTGCAGAACGTGCTCGTGCTCGCCACGGGCAAGGTCACGGCGAAGATGGCGGGGCGGGACGGCGACGCGCCGGCCGGCGCGTACTCCACGGTCACGCTCGAGGTGACGCCCCGCGAGGCGGAGATGCTCGCATTCGCGGAGCAGATGCGGGGAAGGCTCTCGCTCTCGCTGCGGAACCGCAGCGACGTGTCGTACGAGAAGGAGCTGCCGCAGGTAGACTTCGCGAAGATACGCTCCGAGATAGAGGAGCTGAACATCAGGCGGCAGACGAAGGTCGCCAGGTGAGGCGATGGCGATGACGCTCACGATAATGAAGTGCGGGGCGCAGCGGCCCGAGACCGAGCCGCTGGAGGACGGCTCGTACATAATCGGGCGGGGGAGCGCCGCGAAGGTGCGCCTGCCGTACGCGGACGTGTCCGAGCGCCACGCGCTCGTGATGGTGCGCGGCGGGGCGGCGTCGATCGAGGACCTCAAGAGCGCGAACGGCACGTACGTGGACGGCAAGCCGATAGGCGGGATCGTGCCCCTCTCCGACGACTCGATCGTGCAGATCGGGAGCACGCTCATCCGCGTCTCAAGAGGCGCGCCACCCGCCGCCGAGGAGGAGCCGCAGGCCGGCGCGGCGGCCGCCGCCGAGGCTGGGGACGCCGCCCGCCAGGACACGTCAGAGGCGGAGGCGCAGCGGCCGGACCCGCTCGCCAGCCTCAGGCGGAAGGTGCGGGAGCAGATCCAGAGGGAGCTCATCGCGAGGATGGACCTGAAGCGCCTGACGGCGTCCGGGATAGACCGGGAGGGCCTGGAGAGGCAGGCCCGGGAGAAGATCGCCGAGATCGTGGCGGAGGTGGAGAGAGGCGGGAAGTTCCCGAAGTCCATAAGCCCGGAGCGCATAAGGAAGGAGGTCTTCGACGAGGCCCTGCGGCTCGGCCCGCTCGAGGACCTGCTCGCCGACGAGAGCGTGAGCGAGATAATGGTGAACGGCCCGCACCAGGTGTACGTGGAGCGCGGCGGGCGCCTCCAGCTCACCGACCTCCAGTTCTCGGACGACGCGAGCGTGCTCGCCATCATCGAGAGGATCGTCGCCCCGCTCGGACGGCGCATAGACGAGTCGCAGCCGTACGTGGACGCCAGGCTCGGCGACGGGTCGCGCGTGAACGCGATCATCCCGCCGCTCTCGCTGTCGGGCCCGTCCATCACGATACGGAAGTTCGCGAAGAGGAAGCTCACCGTGGACGACTTCATCCGATTCGGCACCTGGAGCGCGGACGCCGCCAGGTTCCTCGACGTGTGCGTGAAGCTCAGGAAGAACATCGTAGTCGCCGGCGGCACCGGCTCCGGCAAGACCACCCTCCTCAACCTCCTCTCCTCGTTCATCCCGCAGACGGAGCGCATAGTGACGGTGGAGGACGCGGCGGAGCTTAAGCTCGCCCAGCCGCACGTGGTGCGGCTCGAGGCGCGTCCGCCGAACGTCGAGGGCAAGGGGGCGGTGACGATCCGCGACCTCGTGAAGAACTGCCTCCGCATGCGCCCGGACCGCATCATCGTGGGCGAGTGCCGCGGCGGCGAGGCGCTCGACATGCTCCAGGCCATGAACACCGGGCACGACGGCTCGCTCACCACGGTGCACGCGAACTCGCCGCGCGACGTCGTCTCGCGCCTCGAGACGATGGTGCTGATGAGCGGCATGGAGCTGCCGAGCCGCGCCATCCGCGAGCAGATCGCGAACGCCATCGACGTGATCGTGCACGAGTCGCGCCTGGCGGACGGATCGCGCAAGGTCACGTCGATAGCCGAGGTCACGGGGCTCGAGGGGCAGCAGATCGTGATGCAGGAGCTCTTCGCGTTCAGGCAGACGGGCGTGGACGGGAACGGGAAGATCCTCGGCGAGTTCCGTCCGACCGGCGCGATGCCCACGTTCTTCGACACGCTCAGGTACCGGGGCCTCAGCCTCGATCCGGGGATGTTCCAGCCGTGATGACGGAGCTCGCCATAATCGCAGCGGTCGCCGCGTTCGCGGGCGGCGTGGTCGCGTTCGCCCTGGCGAAGATGGACATCGACGCGGGTCGCCGGGGCAGGACCGCCTACGCGAAGTGGCTGAACGCGCGGTACGTGAGGAAGCTCGACGAGCAGCTGCCGGAGGCGCTCGGCACCATGTCGAACGCCCTGCGGGCGGGCTTCTCGATCTCGCAGGCGTTCGAGTCCGTCGCCGAGGCGGACCTCCACCCCATCTCCGACGAGTTCGCGCTCTTCCTCCAGCAGCTCCGCGTCGGCATGAGCTTCGACGACGCCCTCGCGTCCATGGAGCGGCGCATAGGGTCCGACGACCTCACGCTCGTGACGACCGCGATCGACATAGCGCGCAAGACCGGCGGCAACCTCACGGAGATATTCGACAGCATATCGGGCACGATCCGCGGCAGGATGCGGATCGAGCGCAAGGTGCGCACCCTCACCGCGCAGGGACGCCTCCAGGGGCTCGTCGTGTCGCTCATGCCGGTGGCGCTCTGCACGATAATGACGATGATGCGGCCCGGCATGATGATCCCGTTCCTCACCTCCGCGAAGGGCCTCGCGTGCATCCTCGCGGCGTCGGCCCTGGTCCTCGCCGGATGGCTGCTCATCCGGAAGATCGTGACCATCAGGGTGTGATCAGCGCTCCCAGCGCCTCTTGGGCGGCGGGGCGGCGAGGATGTCCGGCTTCGCGTCTATCCCCCACCTGCATCCCGAGGCGAGCTTCCCGAGCTCCGACAGGAACCGCTCGGACGGCGTGACGCCGCCCTCCAGCTCAATGGCGACCACGGTGCCGTCGGCGTAGGCCAGGTTCAGCCGCATGGGCAGGCAGCCGGGGCTGGACGACGCCAGGTCCGCGAACGCCTTCACCCGGTCCGCGACGGCGGGGTCGTCGTACGGCAGGTCCACGTGGAGGAAGTTGGCGAAGGTGACGATGCCGTCCGAAAGCGGATAGGCCTCCCGCATGAGGAACTGCAGGCCGTCCTCCTCCTCGCGGGTGCTGCGGTCCGTGCGGTGCACGAGGTCGCCGCACACCAGCACGGGCGTGTCCACGGCGCCGGGGATCCAGTCCTTCACCTTCTCGAAGCTCGCCGCGAAGGCCAGCACCTCCATCTCGTCGTGGCTGTCGTCGATCTGGAGTATGCCCCAGGGCTTCGGCTCGCCGCTGGGGCCCTTGGGCTTGGACATCCTGACCTGGCAGGACTTCAGGAGCCCGCCCAGGCGCACCGGCACGCGAACCTGCCTGTCGGCGCGCGCCTCCTTCATCGTGGGGACGTGCGGCGGAGTGGCGATGGAGAACGTGGAGAGGCTTCCGAGAACCCGCTCGTAGGCGCCGAGGGGATGCCCCGTGAGGTACATCCCGAGCAGCTCGCGCTCGAGCCTGAAGTTCTCCGCCGGGAGCCAGCGCGGGCAGTCCGCCAGGTCGTCGTCGCTGACCACGGCGTCCACGCTCGCGTCAAGGACGTCGAAGAAGCTCCCCTGCGAGCTGCCCTTCTCCTTGGCGAGCTCGGCGGAGCGGCGAAGCGCGAACTCGGCGTTGTTGAAGTACCGCGCCCGGTGGAACGAGGGATCCGCCGCGGCGAACGAGTCGAACGCCCCGCACTTCGCCAGGTTCTCCACGACGCGGCGGTTCAGGGCGGACGGCGCCTTCCTGCCGTCCGGCGCGACCGAAGGCGCCCCGAGGCGAACGCAGAAGTCCATGAACCCCTTGTACGGGCCGTTCTTCTCGCGCTCCTCCACGATCGCGTCCGCCGCCGAGGCGCCCACGCCCTTTATGCCGGCCAGGCCATAGCGGATCGCCTTCTCGCCCTTCACCGGGGTGAAGCGGGCGAAGCTGCTGTTCACGTCCGGGCTGCGCACCTCGAGCCCCATCGCGGCCGCCTCGGCGACGAAGCCCGGGAGCTTGTCGAAGTTGCCGATTTCGGAGGAGATCTGGGCGCACATGAACTCGGCCGGGTAGTGCGCCTTGAGATAGCCCGTCTGGTACGCCACCCAGGCGTAGCACACGGCGTGGGACTTGTTGAACGCGTACGACGCGAACGCCTCCCAGTCCTTCCAGATCTTCTCGATGAGCCTCTTCGCCTCGGCCTCGTCCTTCCACTTGCCGACGCGGAACTTCTCGTTGGCGAGGCAGCCCTTCACGAACTTCGCCTTGAGCTCGTTCATGATGTCCATGAGCTTCTTGCCCATGGCCTTGCGCAGCTTGTCCGACTCGCCGCGCGTGAAGCCCGCGAGGTCCCTGGAGAGGAGCATCACCTGCTCCTGGTAGACGGTGACGCCGTAGGTGTCCTTGAGGCGGGCCTCCATGAGCGGATGGTCGTACGTCACCGGCTCCCGGCCCTGCTTGCGCGCCACGAACGTGGGAATGTAGTCCATCGGGCCCGGGCGGTAGAGCGCGTTCATCGCGACGAGGTCGGTGAGGCGCTCGGGCTGGAGGGCGATGAGCCACTTCTTCATGCCGTCGGACTCGAACTGGAAGAGTCCCGTGGTCTCCCCCCGGCTGAAGAGCGCGTATGTCTCCCGGTCGTCGTCGGGGATCCGGTCCATGTCCACGTCGATGCCGTGGAACTGCCTTATGAGAGCGGCGCACTCCTTCTCCACGGTGAGGGTCTTGAGGCCGAGGAAGTCCATCTTGAGGAGGCCCACCGGCTCCACGTAGTGTCCGTCGTACTGCGTGGTGAGCAGGCTCTCGTTCTCCGTGGGCATCACGGGGAGCGTGTCGATCAGAGGGTCGCGGGAGATGATCACGCCGCAGGCATGCACTCCCGGCTGGCGGATGCAGCCGTCGAGGCGCATGGCGCGCTCCATGAGGATCTTCACCGTGCCCTCGCTGCCGGGGGCGACCACGTCCTTCACCGGCTGGCCGCCGATCGCCGCCTGAAGGTTCGCCACCGCCTCGGGGAAGTTCCACTGGCCGGTCTTCTTGTCCTTGCCGAGCGCCTTGCGGAAGGTGATCTTCGGCACGTCCGGGACGAGCGAGGCGAGCCTGTTCGTGTCCGCGAGCGGATACTCCATCACGCGGCCGACGTCCTTGATCGCGCTCTTCGGGGCCATCTGCCCGAACGTCACGATGTGGGCGACGTGGTCCTGCCCGTACTTCCGCGTCACGTACTCGAGCACCTTGCCGCGGCCCGCGTCGTCGAAGTCCACGTCGATGTCGGGCATGGATATGCGGTCGGGGTTCAGGAAGCGCTCGAAGAGCAGGTCGAACTTCAGGGGGTCCACGTTCGTTATGCCGAGCGCGTACGCGACGGCCGCGCCGGCGGCGGAGCCGCGCCCCGGGCCCACCCACACGCCCATCCCGCGCGCGGCGTCGATGTAGTCGTGCACGATGAGGAAGTATCCGGGGAAGCCCATGGTGCGGATGGTGTCGAGCTCGAAGCCCACGCGCTCCTCGGTCTCCTTTGGGAGCGGGTCGCCCCACCTGCGCTTCGCGCCGGCCCACACGATGTCCGCCAGGTACTCCGCCTCGAACTGTATGCGTATCGCCTTGTCGTACCCGCCGAACTTCTCCACGCGGCCTTCCGGGTACATGGACTTCAGGGTCGCCTCGTCGTACTTCGCCCGGAAGCCCTCCTCGGTGCCGAACGAGGCGGGGATGTCGAACTTCGGCATGATGGCGGGGGAGTCGAGCTCGTACTCCTCCACGCGCTCGGCGACCTCGAGCGTGTTGCGCATGAACTCCGGGTTCTCCGGGAAGACCTTCGCCATCTCCTCCAGCGGCTTGAACCACTCCTCGCCGGTGTAGACGAGCCTCCCCTTCTTCGCCGCCGCGTCGTCGTCGTCGGTCCTCGGCGGATCGCTCATCTTCTTGCCGGTGGAGAGCGCGAGCAGCACGTCGTGCGAGTCGTTGTCCTCGGCGTCGAGGAAGTGCACGTCGTTCGTCGCCACCACGCGCACGCCGAGCCTCCTGGCGAGCTCTACCACGCCCTTCGTGACGAGCCTCTGGCGGTGCCACACGCCGCCGGGGGCGGCGTTCATCTCGGGGTGGACCCTGGACCGGTGCTCCATGACCTCGAGCGAGAAGTCGTCGCCGAAGAGGTCCTTGTACCACCGCACCACGCGCTCCGCCTCGTCCATGCGGCCGTCCACGATTGCGCGCGCGACCTCGCCCGCGATGCAGGCCGACGAGCAGTGCAGCCCCTCGTGGTACTTCTCGAGCAGGGCGTGGTCGATGCGGGGCTTGAAGTACATCCCGTGGACGTGCGCCTCGGATATGAGCCTCACGAGGTTGTGGTATCCCGTGAGGTTCATGGCGTGCAGGCAGAGGTGGTACCGCGTCTCTGTCTTGTCGCGCTCGAGATGGCTGCGGTTCGTGACGTACGCCTCGCAGCCGAGTATCGGCTTTATGCGCGGAAGCCCCTCGAAGCCCTTCTTCGTGGAGCGGCAGGCGTCGTAGAACGCCTTGAGCGCGAAGAGGTTGCCGTGGTCGGTCACCGCCAGGGCCGGCATCCCCCACTTGCGGGCGCGCTCCACGAGCGGCACGATCTGGCACTGCCCGTCGAGAAGCGAGTATGTGGTGTGGAGGTGAAGATGTACGAAGTCGCTCACGTCACTTCACCACGAAGTTGACCATGCGCCTGGGTACGGCTATCACCTTCACAACGGTCCTGCCCTCGATGAACTTCGCGACGTCGGGCGACGCCTCGGCGATGGCCCGCATCTCCTCGGCGCCCGCCTCGGCGGGCACCCTGATGCGGGCGCGGAGACGGCCCATCACCTGCACCGGGATCTCGAGCTCGCTCTCCACGAGCGCCGCCGCGTCGAACGCCGGCCACGGCTCGTAGGCGAGCGACTCCCCGTGCCCGAGAAACTGCCACAGCTCCTCGCCCAGATGCGGCGCAAAGGGCGCCAGGCACAGAACAAACTTCTCAAGGTATTCCTTGGGCAGGGGCGCGGGGGCGCCAGAGCCCCCGTCCGTTCGAGCGCCAGAGCCCCCGTCCGTTCGGGCGCCAGAGCCCCCGTCCGTTCGGGCGAACCCCTCCGCCTCATTGACAAACACCATCATCGCCGAGATCGCCGTGTTGAAGCTCAGGCCCTCGAGGTCGTCGCCGACCTTCTTGATCATCTGGTTGAGGCTCTTCGCCTCGGCC
>CAVERN010000039.1:0-11834 GCA_963618095.1 bacterium
ATGTCTCACCTGTCGTCGTGCGAAAGCGAATCCTGCGCACGGCGTCATACGTCAGGCCGAGCGCCGGCGTCCGCTTGTAAAGCGCGACGATCACGGGGAAACTCGACGTCTTGGACGTCCCCGCGAACTCGCGACTCGGGAAGACGACATGCTCAAGCAACGTGTAGTTTGCGAAGAAGTTCCGCGTAGCGGAGAAGTTGGTCTTCTTGATCAGGTAGGAGAGCGGATGCAGCACGGCGACATAGTCGGCGCGGAGCTTGTCGTAGACGAGAAGCGACGACATGCCGAGGTCGCGCGTCTTGATGTCCGCATCGATGACGACGGCGTTCGTCTTGATGCTCTGGTTGATTTGCGACGTCACGTCATTGTAGGGCGGATTGCCGACGATGACGAGTTTCTCGTGGTAGCCGAGACCGAAGTTCTCGCGCGAGACATCCGCGAGCGCATTCTTCACCGTCATCTGGACGCGCGGGAAGAACTTTCGTGCCTGCGCAATGGCATCCGCGTCAATGTCGTTTCCGAGATAGCGACAGTTCTGAAGTCCTTCGACCTCTTCGAGTTCGAAAAACGCGCCGTAGCCGCACGACAGGTCGGCAATCGTCCAATCCTTCGTGACGCCGTGCTTGAGAAGCCATTCGCCGACGAGCTGAACATAACGCGCCGGCGTGTAGAAGCTGCCGAGGTTCACGCGTCCGGAGACGCCGAGATGCCGCGAAACATTCGCCTCGCCGTGCGTCTCGTCCGCCTGGATCGCCGCGGGACACACGACCGCCAGCGTCATGCCGATCCCGGCAAGCGCTTTCTGCGATGCGTATTTCTGTCTCGAGGCCGTCATCTGTCTCTTCTATCTCTTCTACCTATTCTACCTATTCCACCCATTTCACCTATTCCACCCGTTCCATCTCTCAGTACGGCATCTTGACCATGCCGCCGAAGCCCATGAAGGCGAGCGAGAGGAGGCCGGCCGTGACGAGCGCGACGGCGATGCCGCGGAAGCAGCGCGGCGGATCGGCGTGCGCGAGCTTCTCGCGGATGCCCGAGAAGATGAGGAGCGCGACGCCGAAGCCGACGGCCGCCGAGAACGAGAAGAACACCGACTCGAAGAGGCCCGTGCCCTGCTTGCAGTTGATCTCCGCGACGCCCAGCACCGCGCAGTTCGTCGTGATGAGCGGCAGGAAGATGCCGAGCGCGGCGTGGAGCGGCGGCAGGAAGCGCTTCATCGCGATGTCGATGAACTGCACGAGCGCCGCGATCACGAGGATGAACGCGAGCGTGTGGATGTAGCCGAGGCCGTTCGGACGCAGGAGCCAGTGGTCGAGGCACCACGTCACCGCCGCCGCGATCGTCATCACGAAGACGACCGCGCCGGACATCCCCACCGCCGTCCCGGTCTTCTTGGAGACGCCGAGGAACGGACAGCACCCGAGAAACCGGCTCATGACGAAGTTGTTCACGAGCACGGCGCCAACGACTATGACTATGTATCTCATACGCGCGGATTATAGCACATGGCGGACACGGACAACTCAGATTCCCGATTCCGGGCCCGCGCCGCCGGCCAGGACCTTGACCACGACCTTGCGTATCCGCTCCGGCCCGCCGGGGACGCGCCCGCACGGCGCGTGCGCCCCGAGCGGCGGGAAGAAGACCGCGAACTCCCCGGGGCTGAGCGTCACCGTCTCGAACGCGCCGTCGTACAGCACGAAGTCCCCCGTCTCGTCGAACGGCAGGGCGAGCGCCGCCGCGTCCATCCGCGCGAGGCCGATCCTCTCGGGCCCCGTGACCGGCGCCTGGATGTCGATGTACCGCCGGTGCGCCTCGAGCCGCATCGCGCCCTCGGGCTTCAGGTCCGCGTCCATGACGTTCGCCCAGCACCTGTCCCCGTCGATCTCGTGGCGCCCCGGCGCCAGGCTCGCCAGGTCCGGACGCCGCAGGAACTCGAACGCCTTCCCGAAGAGCGGATTGAGCGGCTCGAACCGCCCGCTGTCCTCCAGCCTGCCCACCAGATGCAGTTTCCCGTCCATTGCCCCTTCCCTTCCTTCCCCGGCCGCGCGATTCCGCACAGAGTCCCCCACCGCGGCGGCCGGCCGCCGGCGCGAGAACTCGCAGCCGCAGTACGACTGCCTGTAGAGCCCGAGCTCCGCGGAGCGGCGCACCGAAAGCCGGAAGCCGCCCCTCTTCTTGAAGTCCTCCCGCAGGAAGCGCCCGTCGGCGGACGCGGCGAACACCTTCGCGCTCGGCTTGTGCGGGCTCACCGTGAGCGACGTGGAGAACGCGCCGAAGCCGCGCTCGGACGCGAGAAGCGCCGTCCTGCGCAGGCTGTAGGCGTAGCACCGCTCGCAGCGCCGCCCCCTCTCCGGCTCGTCCTCCAGCCCGGCCGCCACCTCGCGCAGCCAGGAGGCGTGGTCGTACTCGTCCACGAAGAGCTCCACTCCCTCCGCCTCGGCGAGGCGGCGCGCCGCGCCGAGGCGGCGGTCGAACTCCTCGCGGGTGTCGATGTTGGAGTTGGAGAAGCAGAGCGCGACGCCGCGCCCCGCCTCCCTCAGGCGCGGGACGCACGCGGAGGCGCACGGCCCGCAGCACGCGTGCAGGAGCACGCTCCCCGTAAGGTCGCCGTCCATGCCGGGGCCTCCGTCAGCTCACGTGCAGCACGCGCTCCTTGATCTCCTGCGTGCGCCCCTGGTTCCAGTACTGCGAGCCTATGTAGCCGCACGTGCGCCGGGCCACGTTCATCGTGTTCTGGTCGGTGTTGCCGCACTTCGGGCACCTCCACACGAGCTTGCCGTTGGGGTCCTTCACGATCGAGATCTCGCCGTTCCACCCGCACTTCTGGCAGTAGTCGCTCTTCGTGTTGAGCTCCGCGTACATGATGTGGTCGTAGATGAAGCGCATGATGGCGAGCACCGCGGGGATGTTGCCCTGCATGTCGGGCACCTCCACGTAGGAGATCGCCCCCCCGGGCGAGAGCGCCTGGAACTTCGCCTCGAGCTCGAGCTTCGCGAAGGCGTCGATCTCCTCAGTCACGTGCACGTGGTAGGAGTTGGTGATGTAGTTGCGGTCCGTCACGCCCTTCACCTTGCCGAAGCGCTTCTGCAGGCACTTGGCGAAGCGGTACGTGGAGGACTCGAGGGGCGTGCCGTATATGGAGTAGTCGATGTCCTCGGCGGCCTTCCAGCGCCCGGTCCACTCGTTGAGGCGCTTCATGACGTCGAGCCCCAGCGCCTCGCCCTCGAACTCCGTGAGCTTCTTGCCGGTGAGCGCGTACACGCACTCCCAGAGCCCCGCGTAGCCGAGGGAGATCGTGGAGTAGCCGCCGTAGAGCAGGCGGTCGATCTTCTCGCCCTTGGCGAGCCTCGCCAGGGCGCCGTACTGCCAGAGGATCGGGGCGGCGTCCGAGAGCGTGCCGAGCAGGCGCTCGTGCCGGCACCGGAGCGCCCGGTGGCAGAGCTCCATGCGCTCGTCGAAGATGCGCCAGAACGCCTCCATCAGCGCCGGCTCGGCCGCGCCCTCGCCGGCCTCGCGGCGCGCGCTGAGCGCGATGTCCACGAGGTTAACCGTGACCACGCCCTGGTTGAAGCGGCCGTAGTAGCGGTGGCGGCCCGGCACGTAGTTGCCGGCGTTCGAAACGTTGCCCGCTCCGGCGTCGGTGAAGCGGTCCGGCGTGAGGAAGCTGCGGCAGCCCATGCAGGTGTACACGTCGCCCTTGAGCGAGCGCATCACCTTCTCGGAGATGTAGTCCGGCACCATGCGCCGGGCGGTGCACTGGGCGGCGAGCTCGGTGAGGTACCAGTACGGGGAGCCCTCGCTCACGTTGTCGTCCTCGAGCACGTATATGAGCTTCGGGAACGCCGGAGTGATGTACACCCCGACCTCGTTCTTCACGCCCCGGATGCGCTGCCTGAGCATCTCCTCGATGACCATCGCCAGGTCGCGCTTCTCCCGCTCGTCGCGCGCCTCGTTGAGGTACATGTACACCGTGATGAACGGCGCCTGCCCGTTGGTCGTCATGAGCGTGACCACCTGGTACTGGATCGTCTGCACCCCGCGCACGATCTCGTCGCGCACGCGCCGCTCCACGAGCTCTGCGCGGCGCTCGGCGGACACCTCCGCCCCGATGAGGCGCATCTCCTCGTCCACCTCCTGCGTGATCTTCTCGCGGCTCACCTGCACGAACGGCGCCAGGTGCGTGAGCGAGATGGACTGGCCGCCGTACTGGTTCGAGGCGACCTGCGCGATGATCTGCGTGGCGATGTTGCAGGCGGTCGAGAAGGAGTGCGGCCTGTCGATCGTAGTGCCGGAGATCACCGTGCCGTTCTGCAGCATGTCCTCGAGGTTCACGAGGTCGCAGTTGTGCATGCGCTGGGCGTAGTAGTCCATGTCGTGGAAGTGGATGATCCCCTCCTCGTGCGCGTCCACGACCTCCCTCGGCAGCAGCAGGCGGCGCGTGACGTCCTTGGACACCGCCCCGGCCATGTAGTCGCGCTGGACGGAGTTGATCGTGGGGTTCTTGTTCGCGTTCTCCTGCTTCGCCTCCTCGTTCGTGCAGTTGATGAGCGAGAGGATCTCGCCGTCGGTGGTGTTCTTCTGGCGCTTGAGGTCCTGGACGAAGCGGTACTTGATGTAGTTCTTCGCCACCGCGTGCGCCCCGGCCTCCTGGATCTTCGTCTCGACGATGTCCTGCACCTCCTCGACGGACAGCGCCCGGTCGTGCGCCGCCGCGAAGCCCTCGATCTGCTCCGCTATGCGCTCTATGCGCGCCTCGGTGAGCTTGTCCGCCGCCTCCACGGTGCCGTTCGCCTTGCGTATCGCCGCCGCGATCTTCTCGCGGTCGAAGGACGCCTCCTCGCCGCTCCTCTTTATGATGTTCATGGCAAAATCCCCCCTGGCCTTTTTCTCTCCCAATGCCCCAAAAGATACCAAAACGCGGACCGGGATGCAACGCAAAACAACCGAAAGATATCAACATCTTGTGCCCCGCCGCAAGACCAGGCACAAGATACTGTGGAATACGGTTTATGATTTACGATTTGCGATTTACGATTTACGATTTAGGGTAGTCGGTAGGGAGAGAGATTTATGATTTGCGATTTACGATTTACGATTTGCGATTTAGCCGTGTAGAAGTGTAGGGGCGGACGTCCTCGGCCGCCCGCAAATCATAAATCATAAATCATAAATCATAAATCGCAAATCATAAATCAGCCGCTATCGCGCTTCCGAGCTCGCCCAGGCTGCGGCATATCTTGATCGCCGGCCACAGCCGGCGCCACCGCCCGGCGGCGCTCCAGTAGGACACCAGCTCCTTGACGCGCCCGAGCACCGGCGCGTCCCCGCAGAGCTCCGCCCGGCTCGCCTCCACGTACTCCGCGAGCAGCTCCGCCGCGTCCGCGCGCGCGCCCAGGCCCGCGACGAAGCGTCTGCCGACCATCAGCCCCCCGCCCTCCACCGGGTCGTCCGCCGCCGCGTCGCCGTTGTAGATCACGGGCATCCTCGCCGCCGCCGCGACCTCCCTGAACGCCGCGAGGTCGACCCCGCCCGAGTACATCTGGCGCGCGGTCCTCGCGTGCACCGTGAGCGCCGCGAGAGGGTAGCGGTTCACCACGGGCATGAGGGCGAGAAGCTCGTCCGGACGCTCCACGCCGAGCCTGGCCTTCAGGGAGAAGCGCCCCGGGCCCATCTCCTCGCACCCGGCCTCGAGCATCCTGTCCAGCGTGTCCGGCGAGCGCAGGAGCCCTGAGCCACGGCCCTTCCGGCGGATCATCGGGAACGGGCACCCGGCGTTGAGGTCCGCGCGGCCGTAGCCGAGGTCCCTCACCGCCCGGCACCAGCCGCGGAGCGCCTGGGGGTCCTTCCCGATCGCCTGCGGCACGAGCTCGAGGCGGAAGCCGCCGCCGGGGGGCGCGATGTCCGAGAGGAGCCTGCCCGAGAACCGGGCGCCGGGGTTGGCGGGGATGAACGGGGCGAACGCGCCCGCGAAGCCGGCCTCCGCGATGGCGGCGCCGAACACGGAGCGGAACGCGCGCACCGTCACGCCCCGGAGCGGAGCGAGCCAGAGCCTGCCGCCCGGCGCGGCGCCCATGCCCTACGCGCCCCTCCGGGACGCGATGCGCTCGAGCAGCGGGGCGAGGAACGCCTCCTCGTCTTCCACCCTCATGCCGAGGGGGACGGCCGGCTTGTTCTCGCCGTGGAAGTCGCTCCCGGCCGTCATGCAGAGGCCGAGCTCGCGCGCCGCGCGCACGTGGTCGACCGTCTCCTCCGGCGAGTTCGCCTGGTAGACCGCCTCCAGTCCGTCGAGCCCCTCCTCCTTCAGGCGCCCGAGGCCCTCGCGCAGCGCGGCCGGGTCGCGCGTCCAGTAGCGCGGGTGCGCCATCACGGCGACGCCGCCAGCGGCGTGGATCGCGTCGAACGCGTCGCGCGGCGGCGGACGGAACCTGGGGACGTAGCAGTTCGTCCCGGGCGGAGAGGACGGCGCGAGGTACGCGTCGAACGCCGCCTTCACGCCGCTCGCGTACCCGCGGTCCGCGAGCCACCTCGCGAAGTGCGGGCGGGCGACGATCTCTCCGCGGGCGTAGGCCTCCACCTCGCCGGATGGGATGGATATGCCGATCTCGGCGAAGCGGGCGCGTATGCGCGCGTTGCGCGCGCTGCGCCCGTCGAGGATGCGCCGCAGGAGCGCCTTCAGGGCGGCGTTCCCCGGGTCGACGCCGAGGCCGAGCAGGTGGAACACTCCGTAGCCCTCGCCCGGGTCGACGCTGAGCTCCACGCCGGAGAGGCGCACGCCGTCCCCCTCCGAGGCGCGCAGGAACTCGTCCACCCCGTCGCAGTTGTCGTGGTCCGTGACGGCCATCGCGCGGAAGGCGCGGCCGCGACGCGCGAGCTCCGCCGGGGCGCAGGTGCCGTCGCTGCACAAGCTGTGCACGTGCAGGTCGATCACCGCGCGTCCCCCCTCGCGGAGGCGATCTCGAGGAGCGCCTTGAGCGACGAGAGCTGCTCCGGCGCGCCTATCGCCTCTATCACGTCGCCGGCGGCGAACGCCCAGTCCGCGCCCGGGTTCTCGAGCCGCGCCTCGCCCCTCGTCACCGCCACCACGCTCGCCCCGGTCTTCGCGCGTATGTCGAGGGACCTGATCGAGAGGCCCACCGCCGGGGAGCGCTTCGGCAGCACGGCCTTGAGGAACCGCTCCCCGGGCATGGAGAAGACGAGCGCCGGCTCGGGGCCCTCGGCCATCCTCGCCTCCGCCTCGAGGGCGGCCACGAACTGCGCGCCCGCCGCGTTCATGGCCGGCCACAGGTAGCGCACGGCCAGCGGGACCGCGACCGCGAAGGCGATCGCGATGCCGATTCGCACGGGAGTCTCCTTCGGCATCATGGAGGTGTTGAACATCGCGATCTCGCCGAGCGTCACCACGGACACCACGATCAGCGTGAAGCTCCGCGCCGCGCGCCGCACCGCGGTGAGCCACGCCTCGCCGCCGGAGCGCCTGGACACCGAGAGGAGCTTCGTGCCCACGTCGTCGCCGAGGTGCCGTCCGGCGGTCCATATCGGCTTGAGCAGCGCCAGGAACACCACGTCCGCCGCGAGGCAGAAGAACGCCATCTTGTGCTGCTCGAAGAACACGGAGAAGCGCGACCAGTCGTAGCCGTTGAGCATGCCGGCGGCGACCGAGAAGGCGAATATGAGCACCCAGTACACGGCGAGCAGCACGACGCTCCTGCGGATGCGGGAGGAGAGCTCGCTGGGGACGGACGCCGCGCGCAGGCGCTCGAGCATCAGGTTGTACTGCCTGAGCCACCCCTTCACGCGCCCCGGCACGCGCCTCTCCGCCCAGTCCCCCACGGGGTCCGAGAGGCGCAGCATCACCGGGTTGAGGCACGTGGTGAGCAGCGACACGCCCACGACTATCTGGTACATCGGGCTCGCCGAGTCCCCCGTGACAGTGGTGTACAGCAGAGCCACCATGAAGGCGAACTCGCCTATCTGCGCGAGGGCGAAGGAGGTCTGCACGGACGTCTTCACGGACTGCCCCGTGAGGATCGAGACGGCGAAGCAGTTCACCCCCTTGCAGCCCATGACGACGGCGGAGAGGATCAGGATCGTGCCAATGTTCTGCAGGCACACCGCGGGGTTCATCAGGCAGCCGATCGACACGAAGAACACCGCCGCGAACATCCCCCGGAGCGGCGCGACCAGGTCGAGCAGGCGCGCGCGGGCCTCGGAGGACGCCCCGAGCACGCCCATGAGGAACGCGCCGAGGGCGATGGAGAAGTCCAGCTTGTAGGCGATCCACGACACGAGGAAGCAGCACCCGAGGAGCGAGAGGAGGAGCGCCTCGCCGTCCCCCCTCCTCGCCACGGCGTTCAGGAGGCGCGGCACGAGCACGAACCCTACCACGATGGTGAAGACGAAGAACACGACGAGCGAGCCGAGGGAGAGGCCCACCGCGCCGAGGGAGGAGCCCTGGCCGTTCGCCACCCCGGTGATGAGCGCGATCACGCCCACGCAGAGCACGTCCTCGAGGATCGAGGTGGAGATCACGTACTTCACGAACGGGCGCTTCGACCAGCTCATCTCGTCGATCGTCTTCGCGAGCATGGTCGTTGCCGAGTCGCAGATCGCCGCGCCGAGGAACAGCGACGGCACCGCGCCCCAGCCGAGCACGCGCCTGCCCACGGTGAAGCCCACCCATATCATGATCAGCGCGTCGACGAGCGCCATCGGCCCGGATACGCCCTTCACCTTCTTGAGGGACGTGGCGGAGAACTCGAGGCCGAGCGTGAGCATGAGGAACAGCACGCCCAGCTGGCCGATGGTCTGCACGGAGGCCTCGTCCACGAGGAAGCTGCCCCCCCAGGTGTGCCGGCTCATCAGTATGCCCGCGAAGAGGTAGCCGATGACCTTCGGCCACCTCAGCTTCTGGAACACCACGGCGACGAGCCCCGCCGCCGCCATCAGCACCGCCAGGTCCTGGAAGAACGCGCCCTCGGTCATCCCTCGCCACCGCCTTTCCGCCCGTCGCCCCCGTCGCAGAGCAGCATGTCCCTGAGCGGCTCCAGCGGCCGCCCCTGGAGAAACACCCCGCCCGTCATCTCCTTCGCCCCCTCCGGCTTGAGCGCGGCGAGCAGGAGCGCGGTGGAGCCGGTGCGCACCACGGGGCCGTGCCTCGTCACCGCGATCACGGTGCCGGGCAGCTCGTTGCGGTGCTCCGGCGCGACCTCGGCGAACTCCACGCCCGTCACGACGACGCGCCCGGAGGTGCCCTTCCGGCGGAAGCGGTGCGGCAGGAACGTGTAGCACCCGGGCCACGGCGTGTACGCCCTCAGCTGCCTCTCGATGTAGTCCGAGGGACGGCTCCAGTCTATCATGCCGTCCGCCTTCGATATCTTGTGCGCGAACGTCGCCTGCGCCTCCTCCTGCGGCTCGGGCGGCGGCAGCCTGCCGCCCGCCATGAGCTTCAGGGCCTTCGCCAGCGTCACGCCGCCGCAGATGGAGAGCTTGTCCATCAGCGAGTCGCCCGTGTCGGCCATGTAGATCGGCTCCATCTGCCTGAGAAGCACCGGCCCGTCGTCCATGCCCGCGCCCATGCGGATCACGGAGACCCCCGTGATCGCGTCGCCCGCCAGCAGCGCGGCGGTGACCGGGGACGCCCCGCGGTACTTCGGCAGCAGGGAGAAGTGGCAGTTCACGCACCCGAACGGCGGGAGGTTCAGGAGCTCCTCCCGGAGGAACTGCCCGAACGCCACCACGACGATCACGTCCGGACGCCAGGCGCGTATCTGCGCGACCGCGTCCGGCGAGTTCACGTTCTCGGGCGTTATGCACTCCCGGATGCCGCGCTCCGCGGCGTACGCCCGGCACCGGCAGGGCGTGAGAACCTTGCCGCGGCCGGCCGGACGGTCCGGCTGCGTGACCACGCCTACGACGTCAAGCCCGGGCAGCCGCAGGATGGCGCGAAGGCACATCGCGGAGGCGCTGGACGACCCCATGAACACAATCCTCATAAGTGGTGCGTAGTATACCACATCGGCGGGAGCCGCCGGAGCGCAAAAGCGCTACAGGAGCACGCCCCTGGAGGCGGCCTCGGAGTCGTCCCACCAGCTGCCCTTCGCGGGGGAGCAGCGAGCGATGGGCTTCGTGGTCATCTGTATGCCGCGCGCCGAGGACCCGCGCACGGCGACCTCCCGGGGGTCGAACGTCTGCTGGTGGATCTTCTGGCCCTTGGCGGGCTTGAACTTCACGTAGAGCCGCTCCGGGCATCCCTGGGAGAAGTGCAGCACCTTCGACTTCGGCGGCGCGAGGCGGTACTCCTTGTTGCGGATGAGGCTGCCGAACGTGAAGCGCTTCACGTACGCGAAGCCGTAGAGCGGCTCCTCGTAGACGCAGATGAACTCCCTGTCGCGGTCCTTCTCCTGGCGGAAGAGGAACACCGCCATGATGTCCCTGTCCACGAAGAACTTGTCCGGCGGCTGTATCTTCTTGAACCTGCCGTCCTTCCACAGGCAGAGGATCTCGTCGAGCGAGGAGCACTTGAAGAGCTCCTCGCCCCCGCGCACGTCCGTGCCGATGTAGTGGTTCTCCCGGTCGATCCGCACCGTGAGCTCGCTCGCTGTGAGCTTCCTCACGTCCGCGCGCTGGAACGCGCCCTCCTCGATCCTCGTGCACCTGGGGTACTTCCTGCGGTACTGCGAGGCGAGCGACTTCAGGTACTTCACCACGAAGGCGCGCAGATGCTCGAGGTTGTCGCGCACCTGCCTCTCCTCCTCCAGCACCTTCTCTATCTCGTCTCGGTTCTTGTCGATGTCGAACTGCGAGATGCGCCTGATGGGGATCTTGAGGAGCCTCTCCACGTCCTCCTCCGTGACGTCGTGGCGCAGCTCCGCACGGAACGGCGCGAAGCCCTCCATCACGGCGGACTTCACGCCCTCGTACGTCTTCTCGCTCTCGATGCGCTTGTATATGCGCTCCTCCACGAAGATGCGGTCGAGCGTGCGAGCGTGGAAGAGCGCGTCGAGCTCGTCGAGGCGGATCTCCTGCTCGCGCCGCGTCAGGAACATCAGGCGGTCCGCGTTCTTCTGGAGGATCTGCGAGACGGTCATCGCGCGCGGGCGGCCGCCGTCCAGCACTATGGGCCTGGAGGCTATGGACTTCTCGCAGCTCGTGAACGCGTAGAGCGCGGCCTTCGCCTTCTCGGGGGACTCTCCCGCCTGGAGCTCGAGCTCGATGCGCACCTCGGCGGAGGTGAGGTCGTGTATCTTCCTCACCTTCACCTTCTTCTTGCGTATCGCGTCCTCTATGGACTCCGAGATCGAGTCCGTGGTCTCGCCCCAGGGCAGCTGCGTGATCACGAGCCTGTTCTTGTCGGCCTCCTCTATCACGGCGCGCACCACGACCTTGCCCATGCCGTCCTGGTACTCCGAGACGTCCATCACCCCGCCGAGCTGGAAGTCGGGGTAGAGGCGGAAGGGCTTCTTCTGGAGGAGCGCGACCTCGGCCTCGAGGAGCTCGACGAAGTTGTGCGGGAGGATCGCCGTGGAGAGGCCCACCGCTATGCCGTCCGCCCCGAGCATCAGGAGGAGCGGGATCTTCGCGGGGAGGTAGACCGGCTCCTCCTTGCGTCCGTCGTAGTTCGGCACGAAGTCCGTCGTCTTGGGGTTGAACACCTCCCGTCGCGCGAGCTCCGTGAGGCGGCACTCGATGTAGCGCGTGGCGGCGTGGGGCATTCCGGTGTAGAGCGAGCCGTAGTTCCCCTGCCCGTCTATGAGGTAGCCGCGCCCCTCGCCCCAGAGCTTGTTGGCGAGCACCACTATCGCGTCGCCGATCGATGCGTCCCCGTGGGG
>CAVERN010000040.1:0-680 GCA_963618095.1 bacterium
CCCCCCCCCTTTTTTTCTGTTTTGGGGCTTTTCACGATGCATGAAGACATTGCGGAACAGCCCGAGGAACATCCACCCCACCGACTTCAGGTTCTCCTGCTCCCCGTCGGCGGCAATCAGCGAGGTCTCGCTCGACCTAACGCCCGCCTCGCGCCCGACCATTCCCCCGACAAGGATCATCGCGACCGAGACAAGCGCGACAAACGCCGCCAGCCGGATTCGGAACATGCGCCTCGAATGGCGTATCGACCCCTTCAGACGATCCGTCAGGTCGGCGGCCGGACACCTTGCCCCCATGCATCCCTTCAGCCTTGCGGACAGCGCCGCGTCGAATTCCAGTTCATTCATGTCGTTTCCTCCTTTCTTGGCTTCCTGTGCGAAAGCTTTGACATCAGATCAGTCCGGGCATTGTGAAGTCGCGACTTCACCGTGCCGACGGGAACCGACAGCATCATCGATATCTCCTCCACCGTCCTGTCCCCATAGTACCTCAGCGCGACCACCTCCCTAAGCGGATCGGACAGGGCGCGCACCGCCCCAGCCACCTCGTCGTCCGCCGCCGAGGAGAGCAGGTCGGGGAACTCCTCGCCCGCCCACTCGGGAAGATCGGCCGTGCCGCCCATCGGCACCAGCTCGACCCTGCGGCGGCGGCGGTCCATCCTGCTGAAGTTCAGCATTAT
>CAVERN010000040.1:744-11811 GCA_963618095.1 bacterium
CATTATGGTGTAGAGCCATGTGAAAAAGCGCCACTTTGGGTCATACTGGCGTATCTTCTTCACCGCCTGGTCGAAGGTGCGGAAGGTCAGCTCCTCGGCGTCATGGTCGTTCAGGCACAGAAGCGTGGCCGCGGCATAGATCCTGCCGCCATACTCGGAGACGAGCCTCTCGGCCCCCCGCTCCTTGCATTTCCTTATTTCCTGCCAGACTTCCACCTGAAAGACCCCTCGTGCCTTGTGTCCCTCTGAAATGTTATATGCGCTTTCCCGGCGAAAGGTTCACTCCACAAGAAAAAAGACGAAAAAAAAACGAGGCCGCCGGTTTCCAGGCGACCCCGCATCACGCTTCCAGCCGCGCCGCTACGCGACGGTGCCGCCGGCGGACTCGATCTTGGCCTTCGCAGCCGCGCTGCAGGGGACCTTGACCGTGAACTTCTTCGTGACCTCGCCGGTCGCGAGAATCTTGACCTTCGGACGCTTGTTGTCCGAGAATCCGGCCTTCATGAGCGTCTCGACGGTGATCTCGGCCCCCGACTCGAACCTCTTCTCGAGGTCGGCCAGGTTCACGCCGAGCGCCTTGGCGCTGAAGCGGGCGTTGTTGAAGCCGCGCTTCGGCAGACGGCGCACGAGCGGCATCTGGCCGCCCTCGAAGCCGAGCTTCTGCTTGTGGCCCTTGCGGGCGTTCTGGCCCTTGTTGCCCCGGGTGGAGGTCTTGCCCATGCCCGAGCCGCATCCGCGGCCGACGCGCTTGCGGCGCTCGCGGGCGCCGGGCGTGTTCGTGAGATTAGAGAGATCCATTGTTTCCTTCCTTTCCACCTTACGCGCGGATGGCGGCGATTTCCTCTGCGGAGCGGAGCTTCAAGAGGGCGTTGAGCGTCGCCTTCACCACGTTCAGTTTGTTCTTGGAGCCGAGCGACTTGCCAACGCAGTCGCGGATGCCGCAGGCCTCGAGGACGGGGCGCATTCCGCCGCCGACGATCAGGCCCTTGCCGTCGGGCGCGGGCTTGAGGATCACGCGGCCGCCGTCGCAGACGCCCTCGACGTCGTGCGGGATGGTCTTGCCCTTCATGCACACCTTCTTCATCGCCTTGCGCGCGGCGTCGCCGCCCTTGCGCACCGCGTCGCCGACCTCGTTCGCCTTGCCGAAGCCGACTCCGACCTTGCCCTCGTGGTCGCCCACGACGATCACGGCGGAGAAGCTCATGCGGCGGCCGCCCTTGACGGTCTTCGCGCAGCGGTTGACGAACACCACGTGCTCGTCAAGATCGTCCGTAGCGGCGTTCTCGCGGCGCTTGTCACGATTCATAGCCATTATTCGGCCTCCTTGTCGGTTTTGCTGGAGATGGACACGCCGCCGGCGACGCAGGCATCGACGATGGCCGCGACGCGGCCCGTGAACTTGCGCCCGCCGCGGTCGACCACCACGCTCGCTATGCCCTTCGCCTTGGCGGCCTCCGCCGCCGCGGCGCCAAGCGCCTTGGCGGTCTCGAGGTTCGCCTTCTTCTCCTTTATCGTGGAGGCGGAGGCGAGGGTCGCGCCCTTGGAGTCGTCGATGAACTGCACGTACATGTGCTTGTTCGTCACGCAGATCGACATGCGCGGCTTCTCCGCGGTGCCGACCACGCTCTGACGGATGCGAAGATGGCGCTTCGCGCGCTGTGTCTTTCGGTTGAACATGGTTATGCCACCTTCTTGCCCTGCTTGCGGCGGATGTGCTCGCCGACGTACTTGATTCCCTTGCCCTTGTACGGCTCGGCCGGATAGAAGCTGCGGATCCGGGCCGCCGCCTCGCCGACCTGCTGCTTCGAGCAGCCGCTGACCGTGACCTGCAGGCCGTCGTTCTCGACGGTCACCGTGAGGCCGTCCGGGATCGCATAGATCTTGGGCGAGGCGAAGCCCAGCGAAAGCGCCAGCGCCTTGCCCTGGAGAACCGCCTTGAAGCCGGTGCCCTCGATGGAGAGCTGCTTCCTGTAGCCCGCGGAAACGCCAACCACCATGTTGTGGATCAGCGCGCGCGCCAGGCCGTGGAGGGCCTTGTAGCCGTCGTCCTTGCGGGACACGACCACCTTGCCGTCCTCGACCTTCGCCGAGATGCCCTCATGCATTTCATAGGAAAGCTCTCCGAGCTTCCCCTTCACTGTGACCTTCTGGCCGCTGACCGCGCAGGTCACCCCTTCGGCCAGGATCACGGGTTCTTTTCCGATACGAGACATTTTACAACTCCTTACCAGACGGTGCAGATCAGTTCGCCGCCGAGCTTGGCCGCCTTGGCCTCCTTGCCGCTCATCACGCCCTTCGACGTGGAGACGACCGCAAGGCCCATGCCGTCAAGGACAGACGGGATGTTAGCGCAAGTCACATAGCGCCGGAGACCGGGCTTGGAAATGCGGCGCACTCCGGCAATGGCCGGAACGGCCCTGTCGGTGTACTTGAGCTTGATGACGAGCTGCGCCGGGAATCCGTCCGTCACGAACGCATCCTCGATGTATCCGGCCGCCTTCATCACGCGGGCGATCTCAGCCTTCAGCTTCGACGCCGGGGTCGCCACCTTCACGAGGCGGGCCTTGAGCCCGTTGCGGACGGTCGCGAGCATGTCGGAAATGGGATCAGTTATCATTTCTCGAGTTCCTTTCCGTTACCACGACGCCTTGGTGACGCCGGGGATCATTCCGTTGACCGCAAGCTCCCTGAAGCACAGGCGGCAGACGTTGAACTTGCGCATGAACGCATGACGACGCCCGCAGATCTGGCAGCGGTTGTACGCACGGACATTGGACTTCGTAAGAGGCTTCTTGCCGGCCTCGACACGCTTCGCGTCCTTGGCCTTCTCGGCCTTGAGACGCGCAGCCTTCTCCATCAGACACTTCTTAGCCATGATTAAGCCCTCCCCGCGAACGGCATGCCGAGCGCCTCAAGAAGCGCCTTCGCCGCCTTGTTGTCGTTGCTGGACGTCACGAACGTGATGTCCATGCCGGAATGGCCAGCGGACGCTTCCACGAGCTCCGGGAAGATCGAGTGGTCCTTGATTCCGAGCGTGTAGTTGCCGCGTCCGTCAAAGCCGCGGTTGGAGGTGCCGTGGAAGTCGCGGATGCGCGGAAGCGCCGCGGCGATCAGCCGCTCCACGAACTCCCACATGCGCTCGCCGCGCAGCGTGACCTTGGCGCCGATCACCATGCCCTCGCGCAGCTTGAAGTTCGAGATCGACTTCTTCGCCTTGCAGGCCTTCGGCTTCTGCCCCGTGATCGCGGCGAGGTCGCCCATGAGGTTCTTCTGCTCGTCCTTGGAGACGATGCCGAAGCCCATGTTCAGCACCACCTTGAGGAGGCGGGGCACGAGCATGCGGTTCTTCGTCGCGAGCTTCTGCTCGAGCGCCGGAACCACTTCCTTGTTGTACTTGTCTTTGAGGTTCGACATGGCTTAGATAACCTTTCCGGATGCTTTGAGCTTGCGGGCCTTCTTGCCGTCCTTCTCGGCGACCGCGACCCGCGAGCCCTTCTTTGCCTCGGCATCGTAGGGCATGAGCTTGCAGAGGCGTATCGGCAGCTCGACGTCAACGAGGCCGCCGGCGGACTGCTGCGTGCGCCGCACCGCCTTCTTGTGCTTGTTCAGTCCCTCGACGATCGCCGTGCCCTTCTTCGGGTTCACGCTCTTCACGGTGCCCGTGCGGCCGGCGTCGTTGCCGTGAATGACGATCACGGTGTCGTTCTTCTTGATTCGTGCGATACTCATGACTCGTCTCCTTAGACCACTTCCGGGGCCATCGACAGGATCTTCATGTAGTTCTTCTCGCGCAGCTCGCGCGGGACCGGCCCGAACACGCGGCTGCCGATCGGGTTCAGCTTGGAATCCACCAGCACGCAGGCGTTCTGGTCGAAGTGCACGCGCTGGCCGTCCTCGCGGACGATCGGCGCGCCCGTGCGGATGATCACCGCGGTCGCGACCTGGCCCTTCTTGATGGAGCCCGTCGGGGACGCCTCCTTGATCGCGACGCGGATCACGTCGCCGAGGTGGGCGTACTCCTTGCGCTGCTTGAGGATGCGGAAGCACATCGCGCGCTTGGCGCCGGTGTTGTCCGCGACAACGAGGTTTGACAGTTCTTGCAGCATGGCTACTTGCCCTCCACCACGCGCCAGCGCTTCGTCGCGCTCAGCGGGCGGGTTTCCATGATTGTCACGGTGTCGCCGACCTGGGCCTTGTCGGCCTCGTCGTGCGCGTGGTACTTCTTGGAGCGGACGACCACCTTGCCGTACAGCGGGTGAAGTTCGCGGTACTCGACCTTCACGACGACGGACTTCGCGCCCATCCTGGACGTGACCGTCCCCTTGCGGACCTTGCGGGCTCCGCGCTTCGTTTCATTCGTATTCATCAGATTTTCACTCCTGCACGGGTGATGAACTTCGTGTGGATGCCGATCTTGGTGGCCGCCAGGCGGAGACACTCGCGCGCGACCTCCTCCGAAACGCCGCCCACCTCAAACAGCACCTTGCCGGGGAGGATGACGGCCGCCCAGAACTCCGGGTTGCCCTTTCCTCCGCCCATACGCACCTCGATCGGCTTGCGCGTCACGGGCTTGTCGGGGAACACGCGGATCCACAGCTTGCCCTTGCGCTTCATCTCGCGGTTGATAGCGACGCGGCAGGCCTCGATCTGCGTGGCCGTAAGGTCGCCGCGCGTCGTCGCCTTGAGCCCGAACTCGCCGTATGCGAGCTCGGTCCCGGACGTCGCGTAGCCGGCACGGTTGCCTTTCGATACCTTGCGGTACTTGACTCTCTTTGGCATCAAGGGCATGGCTTACTTCCTCTCCTTCCGCTCGCCACGGTCACGGCGGCTGCCGCCGGTCGCGCGAGGCTGGAAATCCTCTTTCTTGCAGATCCACACCTTTATGCCGATCTTGCCGGCGGTGGTGTTGGCCTCCGCAAACCCATAGTCAATGTTCTCGCGAAGCGTGTGCAGAGGCACCTTGCCCTGGCGGAACCACTCGACGCGCGCGATCTCCGCGCCGTTGATGCGCCCGCTGGCGTGTATCTTGATGCCGTCCACACCCATGTCCATCGCGACCTTCTCCGCGCGCTTCATCGCCCGCTTGAGGGCGATGCGGCGCTCGAGCTGCTGAGCGATCGACTCCGCCACGAGCTGGGCGTCGGCGTCGGCGTCGCGCACCTCCTTGATCTCGAGGTAGACCTCCTTCTTGGTCATCTTGGAGAGCTCGTCGCGGATCTTGTCCACGTCCTGCCCCTTGCGCCCGATGATCACGCCGGGACGCGCACTCATGAGGGTGACGCGGACGCGATTGGCGTAGCGCTCGACGATGATCTTGGAGAGACCCGCCTCGGAAAGGCGCTTCTTCACGAATTCGCGGATTGCGCTGTCCTCGACCAGGAACGCGCCGAAGTTCCTCTTCTGCGCGAACCACTTGGAGCGCCATGCGCGGCTCACGGGCAGGCGAAACCCGACCGGATTGACTTTCTGACCCATTATTTGGCCTCCTTGGAGTCCGTAAGGACGACTTTGCAGTGGCAGAGACGGCGGGCGATCGGATGCGCCGACCCGCGCGCCGTAGGCCAGTACCTGCGTATGCGGGAGGACTCGTCGAACACGCACTCCTTCACGGTGAGCGTGGCCGTGTCAAGGCCGTTGTTGTTCCTGGCGTTCGCAGCCGCGGAGAGCAAAGTCTTCTTCAGGATGAGCGCGGCCTTCTTCGGGCTGAACTCGACGACCTTCAGCGCCGCCGAGACCGGGAGCCCCCGGCACTCGCGGGCAAGCGGACGGCCCTTGGCCGCCGACATGCGCGCGTTACGGGTGATTGCTATCACTTCCATCTGTTACCTTACCTTTCGGCCTTTTCCACATGGGCGCCGTGCGACTTGAACGTACGGGTCGGGGCGAATTCGCCGAGACGGTGGCCGACCATGTTTTCTGTGACGAACACAGGGGTGTGCTGACGGCCGTTGTGCACGGCGAACGTCAGACCCACGAACTCGGGGAGCACCATGGAACGGCGGCTCCACGTCTTGATGGGCTGCTTCTTGCTGGCAGCCTGCATCTTCTCGACCTTCCTCAGGAGGCTGTCCTCCACGTAAGGTCCCTTCTTAAGTGAGCGAGACATGGACTATTTCCTCCGTTTGACGATGACCTTGTTCGAGGCCTTGTGCGGATTGCGGGTCTTCCCGCCCTTCGCAAGCTGGCCCCACGGCGAACGCGGATGGCTGCCGCCGGACGTGCGGCCCTCGCCGCCGCCCATCGGGTGGTCCACAGGGTTCATCGCCACGCCGCGCACCGTCGGGCGAATGCCCAGGTAGCGCTTGCGCCCGGCCTTGCCGAGCTGGATGGAGCCCCAGTCCTTGTTGCCGACCGCGCCGACCGTCGCCCTGCAGCGCCCGCTGAATATGCGGACCTCGCCGGACGACATCTTGAGCGTGACCGTGTCGCCGTCGCGAGCCATGAGCTGCGCCTCGGTGCCGGCCGAGCGGGCGACCTTCGCCCCCTGCCCGGGAACGAGCTCCACGCAGTGGACCGTGAGCCCGAGCGGGATGAGCGCCAGGGGCAGGCAGTTGCCGGCGGTGGCCTCCGCCTTCTCGCCGCTCATGAGCGTCATGCCGACCTTCACGCCCTCGGGCGCCAGGATGTACGACCTCACGCCGTCCTCGTACCTCAGAAGGGCCAGGTTCGCGCTGCGGTTCGGATCGTAGGCGATCGCCTCGACCGTCGCCGGCACGCCGTCCTTCTTGCGCATGAAGTCGACGATGCGGTAGCGGCGCTTCGCACCGCCGCCCTTGTGGCGGGTCGTGATCACGCCCGTGTTGTTGCGCCCGGCCTTCTTGCGGAGGGGACGCGTAAGCGACTTCACCGGCTTCTTCTCGGTGATCTCCTCGAACGTGGGCGCCACGCGGAAGCGCATGCCCTGCGACCGAGCCTTGAATGTCTTAAGTGCCATGACCTGTTAGGCTCCTCAAACCTGTTCGATGCGCTCGCCCGCCTTCACGGTGACGATCGCGCGCTTCCAGGTGGATTCCTTCACCTGACGGCGCGTGCCACGAATCGTGCGGAGACCGCCCTTCATGTTCTGGGTGTTGACGGCGAGCACGTGCACGCCGTACTTCTTCTCCACCGCCTGGCGGATCTCCGGCTTGGACGCCGACCTGTCCACCTCAAGGCAGTAGCGGTTCAAAACGCTCATCGCAGACCCCTTCTCGGTGATCAGGATGCGCTTGACGATTTCCTTTGCCATTACTTCGCCTCCTTCTTGACTGCCGCCATGCGCTTGGCAAGGGCGTCGAAGCCGGCCTTGTCGCACACGATCGTCTTGAACTTGAGGACGGAGTAGACGTCCGCCTCGGAAGCCGAGACGAAGGCGGCCCTCGCAAGGTTCGCCGTGACGCGGGCGACCGTCTCGTCGAACTTCTCGGTCACGACAAGCGCGCTGCGCTCGACGCCGGCCTTCCTGAGAAGCGCCGCCATGAGCTTGGTCTTCGGCTCGTCGAACTTGAACTCGGAGACGACCACCACGTCGCCGGAGGCGATCTTCTCGGAGAACGCGCGGGCGAACGCCAGCTGCATGACCTTGCGGTTGACCTTCTGCGAGAAGTCCCTCGGCTTCGGGCCGTGCGCGACGCCGCCGCCGCGCCATACCGGCGACTGGCGGAACCCGGCGCGGGCGTTGCCCGTGCCCTTCTGCTTCCACGGCTTCTTGTTGGAGCCGGCGACCTCGCCCTTGCCCTTCGTGCAGGCCGTCCCGGCCCGCAGGGCGTTGCGGATCGCCGTGACCGCGTCCTTCACCGCCTGCTCGCCCTTGTCAAGCGTGAGCTGGGCGTCGTCGAAGGCGATGTCGGCCCCCGCCACGCCGGCGGACGTATATGCCTTAATCGTTGCCATTGCTTACTTCGCTCCCTTCTTCGCCGCCTTGAACGCAAGGGCCGCATTCTTCAGCGACTTGCGGACGAAGACGAAACCCTCGCGGGCGCCGGGGATCGAGCCCTTGACGAGGATCACGTTGTCCTCGGGGCGGATCTGGACGACCTCCAGGTTGATGTTCTTGCGGTTGACGTCCCCCATGTGGCCGGGCATCTTCTTGCCCTTCTCGATCCAGCCGGGGAGATCGCGCGCCGCCAGGCCGCCCGTGCGGCGCTTGGAGTGGCCGCCGTGCGTCATGTTGCCGCCCGCGAACTTGTAGCGGCGCAGCACGCCGGCAAAGCCGCGGCCCTTCGTCACGCCGGTGACGTCCACGTACTTCACGCCCTTGAAGTTCTCCACCGTGAGCGTGTCGCCGACCTTGACCTCCTCGCCCTCGTCGAGCGCGAACTCCTTGAGGACGCGCACGCCCCTGGAAAGGCCGCCCGTCTTCGTGAGATGCCCGCTCTCCGCCTTGCTCATGCGGTTGCGGGCCTTGCGCCCCTCGTGGGCGTCCTTGTCGGCCTCGGGATCCTTCCAGAGCTTCTGGTCGCCGAAGCCCAGCTGCGCCGCGACGTACCCGTCCTTCTCAAGGGTCTTCACCTGCACGACCGGGCAGGGCCCAACCTCGATGGCCGTCACGCACACGCGCCTGCCATCCTCGGTGAACACCTGGGTCATGCCCACTTTCTTACCGATCAAACCTTCCATAGAGCCCCTCCTTACACCCTGATGGTGATGTCCACGCCCGCAGGCAGGTTGAGCTTCTTCAGTTCGTCGATCGTCTTCGCCGTGGGGTTGACGATGTCGAGCAGACGCTTGTGCGTGCGCATCTCGAACTGATCCATTGACTTCTTGTCGACGTTCGGCGAGCGGTTCACCGTGAAACGTTCGACGCGCGTGGGGAGCGGAATCGGCCCCACCACCTGCGCACCCGTGCCCCTCGCGGTGTCGATGATCCCACCGACAGCCTGATCCAGCACACGGTGATCGTATGCCTGCAGGCGGATGCGTACTCTTTGCTGTTGCATCTCTGTTTCTCTCTTGCTTTAGTTTCTGTTGCCGTTGCCTGCCCTTCGACTTCCGGGATCGAAGCCGGCCAAGCCAAATGAATGGCCCGTCCCCGGCCCGCCCTCGCAAGGCGCCTCCCGGATTGGTCTCCGCGCAGTCCCCCTTCGGACGGAACCCAGCAAAAAGAAAAACGCCTGCGGCGCCTTCCCCCGGCTTTCCACAGGCGTTCCCGCCTCTTTCGTCCGGACGCGTCAAGCGGCTCGGCAGAGCCTTCCTGACCGTATCGCTGCTATTCCCCCAAAAAAGGGACGCGCATTGTATCATAATGCAGAAACAAAAGCAATAGGCGTTTTTGAATTTTCGACAGCCAAAATTCCCTCTTGCATTCGCGTCCGCGGTTTGATATATTACGCGCCGTTTTTTGGAAGTGGGGAAGTAGCTCAGTTGGTAGAGCATCACGTTCGCAACGTGGGGGTCGAGAGTTCGAATCTCTTCTTCTCCACCATTTACCGAGAATTCCCGCCGTTCGTCGAGAAATCCCGCCGTTCGCCGAGAATTACCGCCATTCGCCGAGAATTTGCGTGACGCCGCCTATTCGTCCTCGCGGATCCGCACCTCGTCGCCCTCTCCGCCGTACGGCGGCGGCGAGACTCTCGCGCACCAGTCCCCGTCGCGCCAGCCGGACTCCAGGCGCGCGATCTGATACTCGCGCCATCCCTCGCGCCATATCATCCAGGCGATGAGGATCGTGACGAAGCCCCAGCCTCCGCCGTTGAACACGCGGTGCAGGCCCCACAGCCCCAGCAGAACGGCGACGACGCGCCCCACGAGCATCGCCACATAGGTCGCGCGCGTGCGGGACATGAACGCCAGCATGAGCGAGCGGAACACGCGCCCGCCGTCCAGCGGGAACCCGGGCAGGAGATTGAACGCCCCGAGCATCAGGTTCATCCACTTCGCGTAGACGAGCAGCACATACGTCCACCGGTCCAGCGGCAGGACCGCCATCGCCAGACACGCCAGGGCCGCGAGCGCGAAGCTCACCGCAGGCCCGGCGACCGCCGTGAGCAGCTCCTGCCAGCCCTTGCGGGGAAGGGCGATCAGCGAGGCGCACCCGCCAAGGAGGGACAGCGTGATGTCGCGCGTGCCGTAGCCGAAGAGCCGCGCCGTGAGCGCGTGGCCGAGCTCGTGGGCGGTTATCGAGACGAGCAGCATCAGCGCGCAGGCCATCGAAAGGAAGAACGGGCCGCCGTCCGTCGCGAACACGAGAAGCAGGAATATGAGCGAGACGTCCAGATACACGGGAATGCCGAACGCGTCGCAGAGCTTTATCTTTCTTGGAAACATGGCGCGGATTTTACCACAAAAGACACGCGCACGGAGACGCCTTCTGTGCTATAATCCACAGCCGTCGCGGCGGGTGCAATTCGGCTCCGCGCGAAACATCACAGCGGAAGGAGCGGCGAATGGGCGCAGAGAAGATCAGGATGGAAGATGGACGGCTGGTGGTTCCGGACAGACCGACGATACCTTACATCGAGGGGGACGGAATCGGGCCGGACATCACCCGCGCCGCGATGGTCGCGTGGAACGCCGCAGTCGCCAAGGCGTACGGCGGCAAGCGCCAGATCGAGTGGATGGAGGTGCTCGCCGGCGGGAAGGCGTTCAACTCGACGGGCGAATGGCTGCCGCAGGCCACCATCGACGCCTGCCGCGAGCACCTCGTGTCCATAAAGGGCCCGCTCACGACGCCCATCGGAGGCGGCATCCGCTCCATCAACGTCGCGATGCGCCAGGCGCTGGACCTCTACGTGTGCCTGCGCCCCGTGCGGTGGTTCAACGGCGTGCCGTCCCCGGTGAAGAGGCCGGACTTCACTGACATGGTCGTGTTCCGCGAGAACACCGAGGACATCTACGCCGGCATAGAGTGGATGAGCGGCACGCCCGAGGCGGAGAAGGTGAAGCGCTTCCTCGTCGAGGAGATGGGCGTGAAGAAGATCCGCTTCCCGGAGACGTCCTCGATCGGCATCAAGCCCGTGTCGCGCGAAGGCACGGAGCGCCTCGTCCGGGCCGCGCTCGACTACACGGTGGCGAACGACCGCAGATCCGTGACCCTCGTCCACAAGGGCAACATCCAGAAGTTCACCGAAGGCGCGTTCCGCGACTGGG
>CAVERN010000041.1:0-11742 GCA_963618095.1 bacterium
GCGTGGTACAACGCCTCGCCGAGGCCGCGTCCGTACACGCCCGAGGAGGCGGCGCTCGCCCGGGCGGGGCGCGCCTGGGAGGTCGTCGCCGTGCAGTTCGACGTGCCGAAGAACGCCGCGCCGACGAAGCTCCGCTCGACGCTGCCGCACGCGACGAAGAAGGCGGTCGCGTTCCTGAACGGCAAGCGCATCCCGGTAAAGGACGCGGCGCAGAAGATTCCCGTGAAGGAAGGGCGCAACCGCCTGGTCGTGAAGTATCCGTCGCAGGCCGGCGGACGGACGTGGCTCCTGCAGATGTCCGTGACGCAGGACGGGACGACGTGTTGGCCGTGCGCGGCGTTTCCGGCGGCGGCGGGCGGCGGTCGCGGGGCGAACGGCGGTCGCGGGGCGACCGCCCTACCGGGGCGCGGCGGTCGCGGGGCGAACGGCGGTCGCGGGGCGACCGCCCTACCGGGGCGCGACGGTCGCGGGGCGACCGCCCTACCGGGGGCGGCGGTCGGTGGAACGACCGCCCTACCGGAGTTTGCGCTTGAGTGGAACGAGCGGCGCGACGCGGGCGTGCCGTACGAGGTCGAGGTGCAGACGAACAAGCTCGCGGTGGCGGGGCTTCGTCCGGGCGAAGGGCTGATCGTGCGCGCGCTTTCGGCGAAGGGCGCGCGGGATCTCGCCACGACGATGCTGAGGGGCCGGGCGGAGGGGGGCGTGTTCCTGCGCTTCGCCGTGCCGGCGGGGACGACGGGGCTCGTCTGCCGCGCCACCGGGAAGAAGGCGGCGTTCGCCGACCCGGCGGAGGCAGACAACCTCTTCGGCGGCGCGCTCGCCTCCACCGGCGCCTGGAAGGCGACACCGCGCATGGGCGTAGCGCGGTGCGCGTCCGGCGGCGGGCTTGACTTCTCCGTGAAGTCTCCGGGCTCGCCGGAGGCGACGTTCGACGTCGCCGTTCCGGCCGGGCTGCGCGGGAAGCCCGTGCGCTTCGAGGCGGACGCCGAGACGGACGGCGAGTGCGCCTTCCGCCAGATTCTCGAGATCCGGCAGCTCGACGCGTCCGGGAAGCGTCTTCCCGAGAACGTCGTCGACCGGCGCTGGACGTGTCTGATGATGCCGGCGAAGTGGAGCGGACGCTTCTCCGAGACGGGGCGGCTCCATCCCGAGGCCGCGACCGTGCAGGTGTTCCTCTCGCTTTCCATCGCCGACCGGAAGCACGACCGCTACGGGATGCCGCTCGGGAGGCCGGCGGCGATGCCGCGCCTGAGGTTCCGCTCGCTCGCGCTTCGTCCGGCGGAGACGCTGCCGTTCCCGCGCTACGACGACGCGAACTTCGCCGCCGGCGTCTCGGGCGAGCGCGGCGACGGCGCGATCCGCCTCGGCGGGCCGGACGCGCGCGCCTTCTGGTACCAGACGCGCTCGCAGGCGAGCTGGGCGAACAAGACGCAGCTTCGCGACGAGCGGCAGATCTTCTTCCCCGCCGGCGCGGGCACCGTCGAGGCCTGGTTCAGGAGCGACTGGAAGCCGTCCTTCGCGAAGAACGGCAAGGGCGAGAAGGAGTGCCGCCCGATAACCCTGTTCCAGAGCTACCAGAGCTATCGCGCGCACTTCTGCATCGGCGGCAAGGGCACGATGCTCAGCGTCTCGTACTTCCCGGAGCCCGGTCGGCTGACGCTCCTCCTGCGCGACCGCTTCCGCACGACGTACAAGGGCGAGGCCGACGTGACGCTCCCCGCGGGCGCCTGGTGCCACGTCGCGGCGCAGTGGGAGCCGGGGAGGACGGCGGAGCTCTTCGTGGACGGGCGGCGCGTCATGGAGCTTCCCGTGCCGGAGCTGAAGGCGCTCGACCTCGCCGACAAGTCGATCGACTTCCCGAACGACGAGGGCGGGCTCGAGTTCTTCCTCGGATCGACCTGGCAGGCGGCGAAGCAGAGCGAGACGGGGCGCAGCGCGGAGTTCCCGCTCTTCGACGGCGCGGCGGACAGCCTTCGCGTCTCCACGGGGCGGCGGTACGCCTCGGGCGGCTTCGCGCCGGCGAAGGCGTTCGCGCCAGACGGCGACACGCGGGCCCTCTTCGCGTTCGACCGCACGTTCGACGGCCTCTCCGGCGGCGGCGCGGGCTTCGTGCCCGGCACGACGCAGGCCTACGGGGCGGGGCGCGTCGCGCGCGACCTCGCGCTCGCGGACGGGCGGAAGGTCTCCTACTGGCCCAGGGGAGTGCCGCCGTCGCTCGATCCGCACGTCGTTCTCGACGTGGACAACTACCGCGACCTCCCGACGCCTGACGACTTCGCGGCGATGCGCCGTCCGTTCCGCAGGACGGCGACGCTGCGTCCCGGCGAGTCGCTCTCGCTCGACTGCCCGGAAGGCGTGGTCAGCGACTTCATCGAGATCGCGAACGAGTCCGACAGGCCGCTCGCCTACCCGGTCGTCCTGAACGACGGCGAGGTCGATCCGCGCAGCTACGGCGACATTGCCGACTCGCTCGATCTCGCTTCGCTCCCGCAGCGGGCGCGCGCGGACAGGCTCTTCGGCTTCGTGCTCGCGTCGATGGACTACTTCATGAACCACACGGCGATGTTCGAGCCCGGGAGCGACCTTCCGCGCGACGTCGAGTACCAGGCGATGCGCGCGCTCAACGGCTACTGCGGCTTCGAGTGCGGCCCGCTCAACAACCTCGCCGCCAACCTCTTCGTGCAGGCGGCCGGCCTCCCCGCCGTCCAGACGGGCGGCTACGGGCATTCCTTCCAGCAGACCTTCTACGACGGCAAGAGCCACGTCTACGACGTCTCCTTCCGGCGCTTCTTCCCGGCGATGGACAACGAGACGGTCGCGGGGCTCGGGGATTCGGACGACGAGAGCGGCGTGTTCATGCGGCTCGGCGTGGAGAGCGACTGCTTCGTGCGCAAGTCGACGCGCGGGCACTGGGTGCAGAATCCGGACGACGTGGCGCGCGTCGGCGTGACGCTGAACCCGGGCGAGCGCTTCCGCGTGTGGCGCGTGAACGACGGGCGCGTGAACGACCTCATCGCGAGGACGAAGAAGGGACCCTATCGCGGCTACGCGTCGAAGTGGCGTCCGGACGCTACGGAGCTCTGCCACGCCGACACGGAGAAGACGTTCCTCCAGCAGACCGAGCGCGCCTTCCCGGACTACCTGAGCGGATTCATCCTCTTCGACGGCGCTCCGACGGCCGGCAACCCCGCGTTCTCGAATGCCGCGGCGGACTCGTTCTGCTACCGCGTCGCGAGCGGCGGCTATCCGATCGTCTGGGCCGACTACGCGGCGACGAGGAAGGACGGCTCGAGGGCGGCGCTCGAGATCTCGACGGACGGCGGCAAGACGTTCCGTCCGCTCTCGTCGCCGGCGGACTACGCGGTGCGGGCGCGCGAGGCGTATCTCGTGCGCGTGAAGGCGCCGATCGGCGACGTCGCGCGCTTTGCGGCGACGACGGAGGTCACGCTCAATCCGCGCGTCTACCCGGGGAGGCTTCGCGCGGGGGCGAACCGCCTCACGCTCAAGGCGGCGTCCGGCGAGGGCGCGCGCGTGACGGTGCAGGGGCGCGCGCCGGCCGGGCGAGTGGAGATCCCGGCGGCCGTCTCGTTCGGCGCGAAGCGCGGGGCGGAGACGCTCTTCTACGCCTTCGACGCGGAGAAGGGCGCGGCGCTCGAGGTGCGCGGGCTTTCGCCGAAGGCGACCGTGAGGGCGACGGAGGGGCTGGAGGCGACGCTCGAGGGCGGAAGGATCGTGCTCGCGGCGGTCGGTGGAACGACCGCCCTACCGGGGGCGGACGGCGGTCGCGGGGCGAGAGCCCTACCGGGGGCGAGAGCCATGCCGAGATTCGGGTACGTGACGCTTTTGGACGGCGGGGCGGAGAAGATTCTCACGGTGCTGTACGGGAAGGGCGTGCGGTTCGCGACGGCGCGGGACGCGACGGTCTCGGGCGGCGCGCGGCGGCTGGAGCCGGACGCGACGAGTCCGCAGGCGCGCGGGCTCCTGAAGGCGGCGCAGCACAACGCGGAGGTGAAGTTCGCGTTCGACCCGCTGCCGGCGGGACGGTACGCCGTGCTGAACCTCAACCGCTTCGTCAACGCGGAAGGCGCGCCGCCGGAGCCGGTCATCCACGACACGAAGTGCCTGCGCATGATCTGGGAGGGGGCGAAGTCCACGGACGCCGGGTCGCCGCAGAACCTCGGGTGCAACTTCAAGCGGACGCGGTTCGGGCTGCCCGGGGGGCCTGCGAACTTCAAGTGGGACTATGCGTGGCAGGAGGGGACGGGCTATCCGTATCCGTCGATCCGCGTGGCGGAGCAGCCGGCGGGCGGAAGCGTGGCCATGCGGTCCTGGAGCGACAGGGAGACGGTCGAGGTCGCGGCGGTGCTGGTGGTGCCCGATCCCCCGCGCGACCTGCGGTGCGACATCACGAAGATCCTCTGCGGCCTCAACTGCGACCCGGCTCGGATCTCAAACGAAAGGTAGGAAGATGAAAGTCAAGCGTATTCGGTCGGGGCTTCTTCGCGTGTCCGTCTGTTCGGCGCTCTGCGCCGCGGCGGCGCTGTGCGCCCGCGTGGCGGACGCCGCCCCGCGGAAGTCGTCCTGGCGCGCGCGGAAGGCGTCTGCGCCCGCCGCCGCGGAGAGCGCGTACAGGCGCAATCCGTACGTCGGGGCGCTCGTGGTGGACGCCTCCTGCGGGCGGGTGATGTTCGAGGACCAGGCGGACCGTCAGGCGCGTCCTGCGAGCGTGACGAAGCTCATGACGGCGCTGCTCGTGCTCGAGGACGTGAAGGCGGGGCGATACGGGACGGAGACGATGGTGCCGGCGAGCGCCGTCGCCCGGAGCATGGAGCCGAGCATAATCGGCTTCACGGACGGGCAGCCGCCGCGGCCCGTGTCGTGGTCCGTGGACACGCTCCTCTACGCGCTCATGATACGCAGCGCGAACGACGCGGCGGTGGCGCTGGCGGAGCATTCCGCCGGGACGCTCGAGGCGTTCGTCGAGCGCATGAACGCGAAGGCGAAGAGCCTTGGAATGGACTCGACCGTCTACTACAACCCGAACGGCCTTCCGCCGAACCCGGCGAAGCGCTATCCGTGGAGGTCGTTCAACGTCACCACCTGCCGCGACCAGGCGAAGCTCGCCATGGAGCTGCTGGAGAGGCATCCCGAGATCCTCAGGTACACGTCGCAGAAGACCTGGACCATGCCGAACGGGCAGAAGATCATCAACCACAACAACGTGATGCGCACGGACAAGCTGAAGATCGTGAATCCCGACGGGACGGAGGCGGTGGACGGGCTCAAGACGGGGTACATCGACGCGGGCGGCAGCTCCGTGGTGCTCACGGGGAAGAGGGGCGGTCGCCGGGCGATCGTGGTGGTGCTGGGGTCGGAGAGCTCGTCGATGCGCGACGAGCGCGCCCGGAGCCTGATGAGCGAGGCGCTCTCCGTGCTGTGACGCCGAGGCCGTGAAGGGAGGCTGAGATGGTTCTGCTTGCCAAGTCGATTCTCGCGTTCGCCTTCGTGGCGGGGACGTGGAACCTGAAGTGGTTTCCGTCCGGCCGCGCGGAGCACCGTGCGTCGCCGCGCGTGGAGCAGGCGAACACAAGCGACGCTGCGGACGTGATACGCGGCCATCTGAAGGGGCGGCGGAGGGTTCTCTTCCTCCAGGAGATGAGGGACGCGGCCTCGTGCTCGAACCTCGTGAAGGCGGTCGGCGACGACAGCCTGCGCGTCGCCGTGGCGTCCGCGTTCCGCGACTTCCGGGACAACCGCCTCCAGTGGCAGCAGCTCGCCATAGTGACGGACATGCCCGTGATCGCGTCCGAATGGAGGTACGCCAGGCGCGAGAAGGGGATGTTCGTCCCGCGCGGGTACGCGTTCGCCCTGCTCGACGGCGGGGAGGAGGGGCGGATAGCGTGCTTCTGCGTCCACCTGAAGAGCAACTACGGCGCGAGGAAGCCCGCCACGCGGGCGGAGAACGTCGCCAAGCGCAGGGCCATGATGGAGCAGGCGCTCGCGGCGGCGAAGGCCGTCTCGGCGGACAAGGTGGTGATAGCCGGGGACTTCAACGCGGACAGGTTCCAGGCGAAGTTCGCCGCCGACGGGATATTCTCGATGCTGGAGGCGGAGGGGTTCTCGGACGGGTGGGACGGCGCGGCGGCGGGGGAGCGCGGCACGCATCCCGGGGGCGGCAGATACCCGGACTCCACTCTCGACTACGCTTTCTGCCGCGGGGCCGGCAAGTGCGTCTCGCGCCATCTGGCCCCGCTGGAGCCAGTGTCCGACCACCGCATGGCCGTGTTCGAGTTCAGGTCCGCCGTTTCCCCTTGATTTTCGGCGGCTAACTTGCTAAACTACGCCCCAATGAATTAAGGAGTTTTGCGCTATATGTCAGAGGATAAGAGGCAGTACAGGATAGGAATGGTCGGCGGCGGGATGAAGTCGTTCATGGGCGGGGTTCACCGGGAGGCGATAGCGAAGCTTGGGAGCCTGAAGATAGTGGGCGGCTCCTTCGGCATGTCGAAGCAGTCGTCCTACGACTTCATAAAGCCGCTTGGGCTGAACGTGGACGACCTGTTCCCGTCCTACCGCGACTTCTTCCGCAGGCAGAAGACCCTGAAGGGCGGGGACCGGATCCTGTTCGCGTCGGCGATCGTCCCGAACACGATGCACTATCCGATAGCGATGACGGCGATGGACTGCGGCATACCCCTCCTCGGCGAGAAGCCCTTCACCTCCAACCTCGACGAGGCGGCGAACCTGGTGCGCAAGCAGCGCTCCACCAAGGTCCCCTACCGGGTCGCCATGGTGTATCCCGCCTATCCGCAGCTCGAGAAGGCGAGGGAGCTGCTGAAGGACGGCGCGATCGGCACGCTGCGCCGCTTCCAGGTGTCGATGCAGTCCGGATGGATGGCGCTCCGCGTGGAGAACCACGGCAACGCCCACGCGCTGTGGCGCGTGGACGGCAAGCGCAACGGCGTGGGCGGGGTGCTGAACGACTGCGGCTGCCACTGCCAGTTCGTGCTCGAGTGGCTTACGGGGCTGGAGATATCCGAGGTGTGCGTGGGGGCCCACGCGTGCGTGCCCGGCCGCCTGATTCCCGACGACGCGACCGTGCTGGTGCGCACGAAGCAGGGCGTGGGCGGCACGTTCATCATGTCGCAGATCGCCACGGGGCACAACGAGGGGCTCTCGTTCGAGATGACCGGCGACAAGGGCGCGATGCTCTGGAGGCAGTGCGATCCCGGCCTGCTGACGGTCGTCGGGAACGACGGGAAGCGCAAGGAGCTCAGGATCGACTCCCCGTCCGGGGACTCCGGCTTCGCCGAGGTGCCGTACGGCGCCAACGCGGCGTACGTGGAGGCTCTCTCCCGCGTGTACGCCGACTTCGCCGAGTCCCTGGCGGCCAAGCCCGCGAGGAGGTCCCGCGCGAAGTCCTCGGGCGGCGTGCTGGGGATGACCGCCGAGGAGGGGATGAGGTCGGTGGCAGTGGTCACGGCCATGGAGAAGTCGGTGCAGTTCGTCCCGCAGGACGCGCCGCCGCCGATCAAGTGGCAGCCCGTCGTCATGCCGAGGCTCGAGTTCGCGTACGATGCGGACATCGCGACCCTGCGCTCCGCGAGGTGATCCGCATTCGGAGGGTCTTTCGGAGGTGAACTGGATAGACCGCCATGCCTACTCCGTCGGGAGCGCGTTCGCGCGCCTCCTCTATCCGCTCTTCAGGGGCCGGCGGCGCATCGCGGTAGAGAACATCCTCAAGGCGGGGGTGGCGGACGACCCTCGCGAGGCGGACCGCATCGCGAGGGCGGCCTGGGGGCATCTGGCCGGGCACGTGTGCGAGGCCCTGCGCGTGCCGCACGTGGTGACGCGGGAGAACTGGCGCGAGCATCTCGACGTAACGGCCTGCGACCCGGAGGCGGCGAGGGCGCTCCTGGAGGAGACGGGCACTCCGATACTCCTCGTCTCTGCGCACCACGGCGTGTGGGAGGCGGCGACGAACATCCTCTCGTTCACGCGGCCGATGATCGCGATCGCCAGGGTCATGAACAACAGGCTCGTCGCCGGGTGGATGCGGAGGCATCACTTCAGGGGTCCGGTCACGATAATAGACAAGAACCGGGGCTTCACCCCCGCCGTGATCAGGCAGTGGATCGGGGAGCGGGCGGCGATGACGATCCTCATGGACCAGCACACGGCGCGCGGGATCCGCGTGGACTTCCTCGGGAGGCCGGCGTGGACCTTCACCACTGCGACGCGCCTGGCGATGCGCTACGGCTACCCCGTGGTGGTCGGCTCGTTCGTGCGCGTGGCGCCGTTCCGGTACCGGCTCGTGGGCGGCGCGCCGCTTCGGTATTCGGAGGACGTGGGCAAGGTCGCCTTCACCCAGCTGCTCAACGACAGGCTGGGCGCGGCGATAAGGGAGTATCCGGAGCAGTACTTGTGGAGCCACCGCAGGTGGCGCGAGATAAGGCAGAAGCAGAAAGGATGCAGGAGGAGCGAGGATGATTGACGTGATGATGATGGCGGCGGTGCAGTTCCTGACGATAGACCCGGGGCACTTCCACGCCGCGCTGGTGCAGAACAGGACGTACGAGGGCGTCTCTCCCGAGGCGCTCGTGTACGCGCCCGGCGGGGACGACCTGAAGAGCCACCTGGCGCTCATATCCCAGTTCAACTCCCGCAAGGACAGCCCCACGGCCTGGAAGGAGAAGGTCTACGCCGGGGCGGACTTCCTCGAGAGGTTCAGCGCCGACGCGGCGAAGCGCGGAAGCGAGCGGAACGCGTCGAGCGTGGTGGTGCTCGCCGGGCGCAACAACGTGAAGCCCGACTACTACCTCGCCGCGGCGGAGGCCGGGATGAACGTGCTCTCCGACAAGCCGATGGCCATCAGCGCCGAGGGCTACATGATGCTCTGCGACGCCGCCGCCGTGGCGAAGTCCAAGGGCCTGCTCTTCGCGGACATCATGACGGAGAGGCACGAGATAACCACGATTCTCCAGAGGGAGCTCTCGCGCCGCGCCGACGTCTACGGCGCGCAGGAGAAGGGCTCTCCGGACGACCCGGCGGTGACGAAGGTCTCGGTGCACCACTTCTGCAAGCTCGTGAACGGCAAGCCGCTGCGCCGCCCCGCCTGGTACTACGACACGAAGCAGCAGGGCGAGGCGATCGTGGACGTGACGACGCACCTCGTTGACCTCGTGCAGTGGGAGCTCTTCCCCGGCGCCACGCTGAAGCGCTCCGACGTGAAGATGCTCGCCGCGCGCACCTGGGCGACGCCGATATCCGCCGCGGACTACGAGAAGTCCACGGGGCTCAGGGAGTGGCCCGCGTGCCTGAGGGGCGCGGTCGACGCGGACAACGTCCTCCAGTGCAAGGCCAACGGCGAGTTCACGTACACCCTCCGCGGGGTGCACGCGAAGGTCGCGGTGGAGTGGCGCTTCATGCCGCCGGCCGGCGGCGGCGACACGCACTACTCGCTCATGCGCGGCACGAACGCCGAGCTCGTGATACGCCAGGGCGAGCGCCAGGGCTTCAAGCCCGTGCTGTACGTGAAGCTCCGCCCCGGCGCGGACCGGGCGAAGACCCTCGCCGCGCTCGAGAGGGCGCTTGCCGACATAGGCAGGGAGTATCCCGGCGTGAAGGCGGCGCCGGCCGCCGGCGAGGAGGAGGGCGCGGATTGGAGGATAGACGTGCCGAAGGCGTACGACGTCGGCCACGAGGCGCACTTCTCGCAGGTGATGAGGCAGTTCCTCGAGTGGCTCAGGCAGGGCTCGATGCCCGAGGCGGAGCGCAGGAACCTGCTCGTGAAGTACCACACGCTAACCGAGGCGTGGAGGATGAGCCGCTGAGGCGGAGGGCCGCACGACATGGAAGGAGACAGGATCATGGAGCTTGACGCGATCACGGCGATCTCGCCGATGGACGGAAGGTATGCGGGCAAGTGCGGGGAGCTGCGCGAGATATTCTCCGAGTACGGCCTCGTGAAGAGGCGCGTGCTCGTGGAGTGCGCCTGGCTCGAGGCGCTGTGCGACTCGCCGGACGTCCGCGAGTGCAGGGCGCTCTCGGCCGCCGAGAGGAAGGCGCTGCGGGCGATAGCATCCGGCTTCTCCGTGAAGGACGCCCTCCGCGTGAAGGAGATCGAGCGGACCACGAACCACGACGTGAAGGCCGTGGAGTACTTCCTCAAGGAGAGGGTGAAGGGCACGTCTCTCGAGCGGCGATCCGAGTTCATCCACTTCGCGTGCACCTCCGAGGACATCAACAACATGAGCCATGCGCTGATGCTGAGGGACGGCAAGCGCGTGCTCCGGGCCGAGATGGACGCGGTGGGCGCCGCGCTCGCGGGGATGGCGGGGAAATGCGCGTCCGTGCCGATGCTCGCGCACACGCACGGCCAGCCCGCCTCGCCCACGACGGTCGGAAAGGAGCTCGCGGTGTTCGCCGCCAGGCTCGCCCGCCAGGCGGCCGAGATCGACAGGCTCGTGATGCCCGCGAAGATGAACGGCGCGGTGGGCAACTTCAACGCCCACCTCGCCGCGTACCCGGGCGTGGACTGGGAGCGCCTGTCGCGCGGCGTGATAGAGTCCCTCGGCCTCCGCCAGAACCGCCTCACCACGCAGATCGAGCCGCACGACGGCATCGCCGAGCTCTTCGACGCCATCTGCCGCTGGAACTCGGTGCTGCTGGACTTCGACCGCGACGTTTGGATGTACGTGTCGATGGGCTACTTCAAGCAGCGGACGGTGAAGGGCGAGATCGGCTCCTCCACGATGCCGCACAAGGTCAACCCGATCGACTTCGAGAACTCCGAGGGCAACCTCGGCCTCGCCAACGCCGTCCTGGGCTTCATGGCGAGGAAGCTCGCCGTCTCCCGCATGCAGCGCGACCTCACCGACTCCACGACCCTGCGCAACATGGGCGTGGGCTTCGGCTACGCGCTCATCGCGATCCGCTCCACGCTCAAGGGGATCGGCAAGCTCGAGCTGAACGAGCAGCGCCTCGCGGAGGACCTCGACCGCAACTGGGAGGTGCTCGCCGAGCCGATCCAGACCGTCATGCGCAAGGTCGGCATGGACCACCCGTACGAGCGCCTGAAGGAGCTGACACGCGGTCGCCGGGTGACGGCCGAGACGATGAGGGACTTCGTCTCCGGCCTCGACCTCCCGAAGGAGGACAAGGCGCGCCTGCTGTCCCTCACCCCGGCGAAGTACGTGGGGATCGCCGCCAGGCTCGCCAGGGCGAAGAGGCTCGTCTCGGCCGCGATCTGCGCGGCGGCCGTCTCGCTCGCCGGCGCGGCCGGCGCCGCGCGGACGAACGACTGGGAGAACCTGCAGGTGAACTCCATCAACCGCCTCCCCGCGCGCACCTACTCGACGCCTCTCGCGAGCGAGGAGGAGGCCCTCACGGACGCGCTCGAGCCGTCCACGCCGTTCAGGAGGTCGCTGAACGGAATCTGGAAGATCTCGTGGGCGGGCAGTCCGGAGCTGCGCGCGAAGGACTTCTGGAAGGCGGACTACGACGACTCGGACTGGCTGACGATCGACGTGCCGAGCTGCGTCGAGCTGCGCGGCTTCGGCTCGCCCGGCTACACGAACATCCGCTATCCGCACGCCTGGGACCCGAAGCGCGACGTCAAGGCGCCGACGATCCGCGACCGCGCCAGCGACAGGCGCGACTACAACCCCGTCTCCTCGTATCGCACCACGTTCACCGTGCCGGAGAGCTGGAAGGGGCGCGACGTCATCCTGCGCTTCGACG
>CAVERN010000042.1:0-11552 GCA_963618095.1 bacterium
CGTATCTCGCGGACACGGGACGCGCCGAATACACGACGATCAACGACGACGAGGCAATCGCGGCGTTCGACGCGCTCTGCCGCTTCGAGGGCGTCATCCCTGCGCTCGAGTCGAGCCACGCCGTCGCCGAGGCGATCAAGCGCGCGCCGAAGCTTCCGAAGGATACGATTCTGCTCGTCAACCTCTCGGGGCGCGGCGACAAGGACATGGACAGCGTAGAGAGGTATAAAGAGACGAAAAGGACAAAAGCGACGAAAAGGACAAAATGACAGAAGCGACAAGGTCGGCCAAGTCGCTTAAGTCTCTTTGGTCGCGTTCGTCTCTTCAAACTGCCAACTACCAACTGCCAACTATCAGCCATGAACAGAATTCAGAAGACATTTGCAAACTGCAAGGCGAATAACAAGGCGGCGTATGTCGCGTATCTGACGATGGGGGCGCCGACGCTCGCGAAGAGCTTTCGCGCGGCGGAGACGCTGATCGGCGAAGGCGCGGACATCCTGGAGCTCGGCGTGCCGTTCTCCGACCCGATGGCGGACGGCGCGGTCATTCGCGTTGCCGCGGCGAAGGCGCTGAAGAACGGCGTCACGCTCACGGACGTCCTCGCGGGCGCGGCGAAGCTGCGCCGGAAGTTCCCCGAGACGCCGTTCGTCATATTCTCCTACTACAACGTCATCTTCAGCTACGGGCTTGAGAAGTTCGCGTCCGACGCGGCGGCGGCCGGCATCGACGCGGTGCTCGTCGTCGACCTGCCGCTCGAGGAGCGCGGCGAGCTGCTGACGGTGCTGCGTCCGCACGGCCTCACGCTCGTGCCGCTCGTCGCGCCGACGTCCGGCGCGGATCGCATCGTCGCGAGCGCGAAGGGCCTCAATGACTCGTTCCTCTACGCCGTCACGGTGAAAGGCACGACGGGCGCGCGCACGACGCTGCCGCCGGAGCTCGAGGCGCGGCTCAGGGAGATAAAGTCGCTCGTGAAGATCCCGGTCGTCGCCGGCTTCGGCATCAAGACGCCGCAGGAAGGCGCGAAGATCGCGAAGGCGTGCGACGGCTTCGTCATCGGCTCGGCCTTGGTGGAGAGATTTTCACATTGAGAAAGTCTCACACGGAGTCACGGAGTTACGGAGAAAAGCCTCCGTGTCTCTGTGTCTCCGTGTGAGAAAAATTTGCATGAGAAAAAACGAGAGCGTTGAGATCAAGATCTGCGGCGTCAATGATGCGGCGTTCGCGGCGGAGGCGGAACGTCTCGGGGCGGACTGCCTCGGCTTCATCTTCGCGAGAGAAAGCCCGCGCCGCGTCGACGTTGCGACGGTGCGGCGAATCCGCGCCGGGCTGCGCGGCGTGGCGAAGTGCGTCGGCGTCTTCACGACGACGCCAGCCGTCGAAGTCATCGCGACGGCGCGCGCGCTCTCGCTCGACGTCGTGCAGCTTCATCGCCGCGCGACGGCGGCGAACGTCGCCGCGGTTCGCGCGGCGGGCTTCGAGGTCTGGACGCTTGCGGGCGGCGCGGAAGGGGACGGCGTCCTCTTCGACTCGTCGCACGGCGACGGCGAGACGGCGTTTCGGCGTGGCGCCTACAAGGCGATCCTGGCGGGCGGCATTTCGGAAAAGAATCTCGCGCAAATGTTCGTGCTCAGGCCAGACGTCATCGACGTCTCCGGCTCGCTCGAATCCGCACCCGGCGTCAAGTCGATCCCGCGTCTTCGCGACTTCTTCCGTGCGCTATCGCGCGCCGAACATGAAGCAGAGCGGACGCCACGCGGGGATCGGCTTGCCGACGGGCGTTAGCGAGCAGTCCTCGCGGTCGAAGCGGTACATCTGTATCTCGTTGGACATCTTGTGCCCGACGACCATGAAGCGCTCGCCCGGCAGGAGGGCGAAATCGCGCGGGAATTTGCCCGTCAGCCTTGCGATGTTTCGCAGGGACAGGCGACCGTCGTCGCCGACGGAGTAGAACGCGATCGAGTCGTGTCCGCGATTGGACGCCATGAGGATCTTGCCGTCGGCGGTGAGCTTGATTGCCGCAGCCTTCGTGGCGAGAGTCTCGCCATCCGCCTCCCAGCGGCTGAACCCCTTCGGCAGCATCGACCACTTCCCGATGCGCATGAGCGACGGCAGCGCGTAGGACGCGACCGAGCTGGAGAGCTCGCTGAGCACGAAGAGGAACCGTCCGTCCTTCGACAGGACGCAGTGGCGCGGTCCGTCGCCGGGATCCATTTCCACTGCGAGCGAGGAGTCGCGCTTCATCGTCGCCGGATCGAAGAACCATATCCGGTCGCAGCCGAGGTCCACGACGCCGAGCCTGCCGTCCGGCAGGAAGAACGTCTGGTGCGCGTGCGCACGCTCCTGGCGCTTCGCGTTCGGGCCCATCGCGTCGCTCGGGAACGAGAAGGTGCAGAGCCCCTTGCCGTCCACGCCCACGGTTCCCGCCACTGCCGAGCCGTAGGCCGCGAACGCGACGCGTCCGCCGTCCGGCGACAGCGCCACGTGGCACGGCGTCTCGCACGGCAGCTCGGCGAGGCGCTCCATCGCGCCGATCCGCCAGCCGTCCATCGCGAAGCGCACCACAGTGCCTGTCCTGCGGCCGGCCTTCTTCTCTCCGATCGCCGAATAGAGGTGGCGTCCGTCCTCGTCAAAGGCGAAGTAGGTTGTGCCCTGAATGCCCTTGACGGACTGGGCGATCTTCGCCGCGCCCGTCTCCGTGTCGCATTCGAGGACATGGAGCGACTGGAGGTCCTCGGCCCCCGTGCCGCATCCCACGTAGCAATGCACTATCGATGCCAGCATGGCCACAGGATTCATGTCAGCCACTCTCCCTTCCGTCTTGGTTCGCGTGGTCAGGGCCAGACGACCCGTCCGTCGCCCTCGACCTTGAAATAGCCGCGCCTCTTCATCTCCTCCATCGCCTCGGCCGCCTCGGCGTCGGACATTCCCTTGTTGGAGCTCATGATGAAGTTCAGCAGCCGCTTTTCCGTGCGGCACTTGTGCGCCCTGAGCTTCTCGCCTATCTGCGCGACCGGGTCGTCATCCGCCGGTGCGGCGGACGGCGCGTCCGAAGCGCCGGAAGCGTCCGGCACCGCCGCCTGGGCATTCTGCGCGTCCGCGTCCGCCGGCGTCTTCGCCGGGGCCGAGTCCTTGCGCCTCTTCCCGGAGGCCCCGCCCGCCGTCTTGCGCGCCTTCGCCGGGGCCTTGGCGGGCTTTCTCGCCTCCTCCTTCTGCTCGTAGGCGATTTCGCTCGCCTCCATCTCGCCCGGCGAGGCGTTCGTGAACGCCGGGGCGAGCGATTTCGGCGGCGGGACCGGCACGACCGTCGCTGCCGGCGCTCCATCGAGCATGCCGAGCACGGCGGACGGCGACTCCCTGACCTCGTAGTCCAGTCCGTCGCCTATCGGCACGACGATCGCTCCGCCGCCCTGCGTCGGCTCGATCGTCACGATGAAGCTCGCGTTCAGCCATATCGGCCTTCCGTCCATTCGCGTCAGTTGTATGTACATGGAATGTTCGTCCTTTCTCTTACTCGTACAGCCAGTCCAGAAGGCCGAGCAGTATCGCGGAAGCGATCCGCTCGCGCCTGTCCGGGTCGAGCGAGGCCTCCTCGCCCTCCGGCAGGTTTATGAAGTCGGCCTCGACCAGGCAGCTCGGCACCGCCGGGTTGCGGCACACAGCCAGCGACTTGATGGCCGCGCCCCGGTCGCTCACCGGCGCCACCGCCCCCGACACGTGTCTCTGCAGAGCGCGCGCCAGGGCGAGTCCCTTCTCGTTCGAGGCATACGTTATGACGTGCCTCGCGGCGCGCGGGTCCGTTGATGCGACCGTGGCGTTGTGGTGGATCGAGATGAACGCGTCCGCCTTCTCGCGGCAGGCGCGGCGCGGTCTGTCGTACAGCGGCACGGTCTCGTCGCCATTTCTTGTCATGGTGACCTTGAATCCCGCCTGGCGGAGCTTGGACTCCACGGACTTCGCGAGAGCGATGTTGAAGTCCTTCTCCTCGAGCCCGTGCGGCGAGAGGGCCCCGGTCTCCGACCCGCCGTGGCCGGCGTCCACCATCACGTGCACGTCCCCGGGCCTGGCGTCTCGGCCGGGCTTGGGCGGGAAGTCGGTCCCGGCCGGGATTCCGAGGTCGGCGTAGGGGTCGTGCCTCTTGCCCGTCGGGGCGGAGGCGCCATTGGACGGGGTGGCCACGGTGAACGTGCGCACCAGCGAGTTCGTGCCCTGCGCGAGCTCCAGCGTGTTGGTGCCGGGGCGCGTCCTGGCCATCGCCAGGAACGCGCCCGTGCGGTACACGTCCACCCCGACGCCGTTGAGGTAGAGGCGCGCTCCGCGGTTCGTGTCCGCCGCTCCGATCACGTAGGTGCAGTCCCCCGCGGGCAGCTTCTGCCCCTCTGCGGGGAACGCGACGGCGATGGAGGCTATGAGCGCGCAGAGCATGGCCTTGTCACGCGAGCGACCTCATCAGCGCGAGCGCCGTGTCGAGCGCGGCCTCGAAGTCCTTGCCGCTCGGCCAGCCGCATTCGCAGGAGACGCCGCCCGAGTAGCCGATCGCCTTGAGGGCGTCGAAGTAGGGCCTGAACACCTCGGCGGCGTCGGCGCTGGAGCCGGGGAACTTGCGAGTGCCCCTGGAGGCGATGTGGCAGTGCTTGAGGTGGCATCCCGCGTCCACGATCGAGCGAGGCGACTCCCTGCCGCAGATCATGTGGAAGAGGTCGGCGAGCTGCTGGAGGCGCGGATGGTTCACGTCGCGCACGATCTGCATGCCCTGCCACACGTAGTTTATGATGTTCGACTCGTCCGGACGCAGAGGCTCGATCACCACCTGCACCGTCTTCAGGTCGCTCACGCGTCGGCAGAGCTGGCGGCAGAACTCGGTGTACTGCTCCACGCCCTTCTCGGGCTTGGGGCGCTGGTCGCGCTCGCCGCAGATGTCGCCGGGCACGTTGCGCGCGCCGCCGGAGCCGAACACTATCGTCTGGACGCCGACCTCCTCCGCGCGACGGAGCACCCGCTCGGCGTAGTCGAGGGCCGGCGCGAAGTCCGCCTTCGGGCCGGTGATGCGGAAGGTCCCGGGCAGGAAGCCGTTGCAGCTTCGGAGGGGGAGCCCGCACTCGAGGATCTTGTCGCGCTGGCGCTTCCACTCTTCGTCCGACTTCGTGGGGATGAACGCATTCGCGGCCCCGGTCTCGACGAAGTCGTAGCCGTGCTTCTTGAGCAGCTTGGCGTCGCTGATCGGACGGCAGGCGCCGAAGAGGATCCTCCCCTTGCCCGCGCACGCCTTCTTTTCGCTTCCGCCGGTCGCGCAGCCCGCCAGTCCTGTGGCCGCCGCCGCGACTATGAATTCCCGTCTATTCATCTCATGTCTCCTTTTTGTGTCCTTCGCCTGCCCTTGCCTGCGAAACATCCGTCAACGCCCCGGCGTCGCCGCGCGGGCCGAGGAACTCCTCCATTTCGTCTCCGCCGGCGAATGCCGCCGGAATCGTCATCAGGAGGATCTTCGCGTCCATCCAGAAGCTGTGCCTCTCGACGTACTCCAGGTCGTATGCGAACTTCTCCTCCCAGGTGAGCGCGTTGCGCCCATGCACCTGCGCCCATCCGGTGAGGCCCGGGCGAACGTCGTGCCGCCGCGCCTGCTCGGCCGAGTAGCGGGGCAGGTAGGCGACCGGCAGCGGACGCGGCCCGACGAGCGACATGTCGCCCTTCAGCACGTTCAGGAGCTGCGGGATCTCGTCGAGCGAAAGCCTGCGCAGCCATCGGCCGAGGGGAGTCGCCCTCGGCGCGCCGTCGGGGGACGGCTCCATGGTGCGGAACTTGAGGACGCGGAACGGCCTCCCTCCGAGCCCCGCGCGCTCCTGGAGGAAGAACACCGGCCGTCCCTCGCACACGAGCGCCGCCGCGGCGGTGGCGAGCATCAGCGGCAGCCACAGCGCCGCCGAGAGCAGGACGGCCGCGATGTCGAGGGCTCGCTTCATCTCAGTCGAACACGAATGACTGCCCGGGCTGCGGCGCGACCGCGCATGGAGCGCCGTGCTCGAGGAGCAGCCTGCGCATCGCCTCCACCTTCTCCGGCTCGCCATGCACCGCGAAGGCGTGGCGCACCCCCTTGCCGACCCTGTCGAACCAGTCCATCAGCCCGTCGCGGTCCGCATGCGCGGAGAGCGCGTTGATCGTCTCGACCCGCGCGTTCAGCTCCACCTCGTCGCCGAGCACCCGGATCGGGCTGCGCTCCTCCACCAGTCGCCGGCCAAGGGTGTTCTCCGCCTGGAAGCCGACGATCAGCACTATGTTCCACGGGTCCGAGACGATGTGCTTCAGGTGGTGCACGACCCTTCCGCCCTCGCACATCCCCGAGGCGGCGATTATTATCATCGGGCCGCGCCTGTCGTTCAGGGCCATCGAGTCGCTCGGGGTGAGCACATACTCCATGCCCTCAAGGTCGAGGGGGGAGTGCCCCGCCGCGAGCATCGCCGCCGCCTCGTCGTTGTAGCATCCGGTGTGGCGGGCGTAGATGTCCGTCGCCCGCCGCGAAAGCGGGGAGTCGATGTATATGGGCACCTTCGGGAGGCGGCCCGCCTCGCGCAGGCGGTTCAGGTAGTAGATGATCTGCTGGGTGCGCCCCACGGAGAACGCCGGGATGAGGAGCTTCGAGCCATGCCTGCATATCTTCGCGATCAGCCTCTCGAGCTTGTCCTGCACCGACTCCGCGGACGGGTGGAGCCGGTCGGCGTACGTGGACTCGATAAGCAGGATGTCCGCGCCCTCCGGGTACTCGTAGTGCCGGAGGATCGGCTGGTCCGGCTGGCCGAGGTCGCCCGAGAAGAGCAGCCTGTGGCTGCGCGCTCCGCCGCCGGAGACGTCCAGCTGCACGAGCGCGGAGCCGAGGATGTGCCCTGCGTTGTGGAGAGTCAGCTCGAGCCCGGGGGCGAGGCGCGTGGGCTCGTGGAGGTGCACCGGGACCATCAGCTTCATCAGCGCGTCGACGTCCGCCTCGCCGTAGAGCTCCTCGAACAGCTTCTTGCCCTGCGCCCGGCGCTTCTTGTTCACGTACTCCACGTCCCTCCGCTGGAGGAAGCAGGAGTCCCGGAGCAGGACGTCGCAGAGGTCGATCGTCTGGCTCCGCGCGAACACCTTGCCGCGGAAGCCCGCCTTCACGAGCTGCGGCAGGTTCCCCGAGTGGTCGATGTGCGCATGGGAGAGGATCGCGAAGTCGATGCTTCCCGCGTCCACCTGCAGGTTGCGGTTCTTCTCGAACGCCTCCTTGCGGTGGCCCTGGTAGAGCCCGCAGTCAAGCAGAATGCGCTTGCCGCACGCCTCGACGAGGTGCATGGACCCCGTCGTCGTGCGCGCCGCTCCAAGGAACGTTATCTTCACGGCTATCCTCCCCGCCTGCGCCTTGCGAGATCCGGGCTATCTGCCGAACACGCCGTCGGCGAAGTCCATCATCCAGTGCCAGTCGTAGCCGGATATGCCGTGGCCCTGGTTGCGGTGCACGTAGCCGAGGTCCCGGCCTATCGCGGAGGTGTCGTACACGGCGGGCCAGGCGACGTCGGGCATGCCGCCCTTGCCGAGGAAGGTCCACACGGGGCTCGCCGCCTTGACGGCGAGGTACTCGCCCTCGGTGTCGAACCACTTCGAGCCGAAGCCCTGGATGAGCAGGGCGCGCGGGGCGACGCACGCGAGGAGCATGTGCTGGTCGAAGTGCATGGTCTTCCACGGCGCCTCGGCGTACTTGGCGTAGGCGCGGCAGTACCAGTGCGTGAAGTAGCGGTTTTCCGTGGAGATGTTCTCGCCGTAGTCGCGCTTGGCGAGCGGGGCGCCGCCGCCGCCCGTCTGGTTGGGCACGCACACCGCGAAGCGCTCGTCGCGCGCCGCCGCGATGAGCGCGGCCTTGGCCAGGCGCGAGCACCCGGTCACCACGCTCCGCTTCGCGTCCACGCCCGGGATGCGCTCGGCGAGGTCGAGCCCGCGCGAGAGCGCCCACGCCCACGCGCCGAGGGACGTGATGTTGTCCGTGCGGCTCTCGTCGCGTCTGCCCCAGAGCTCGAACACTCCCGTGTACGCGAAGGGGTTCTGCTGGAACCTGGGGTCCTTCTCGCCCCTCTCCGGGTCGGGCGAGACCTCGCAGTAGCACGCGCTCATCACCGCGTAGCCGCGCGCTATGATCATGCCGAGCGGGAATATGCCCGCTCCGTTGGGGTTCTGCATCGCGCCGCGCGTGCGCTCGATGCACTTGTGGCCGTCGGTCTTGTCGTTGGCGCGAGTCCAGCCCTGCTGGATCGGGATGTCGGCGTCCGGCACGAGCTCGTGGTTGCCGCGGTAGTTGAGGAAGGAGATCACCGGCACGGGGCCCTTCGCGAACTTGGGCGTCCACACGATCCAGTTCAGGCATGGCCCGCTCCTGTCCTTCTTGAACCACATCCTGTACTGGCGGCGGAGCGCGTGCCCGTCAACGGCGTCCTTCTCGTCGACGAGCTCCGTCACCACGGTCTCTGGCCTCGGCGGCTCCTCGCCGTACATTTCCCTGGCGAAGATCCCGAGGATCTCCCGCCGGCGCTCCGCCCAGTCCGCCGCGCTCTTCACCTTCCGGCCGTCCACGAACGTGAGCGGGTCCTCGAGCGTGTACGCCGGGATCTTCGTCTCGTCGTAGTTCGCCTCGTGCACGTACACGTTCCTGTCCTGCACGAACACCGTCTCGGCGCCCGAGCCAAGCGCGCAGAGCGCGGCGACTCCGGCCAGCATGCCCTTCCTCATCGCATTGCACCTTTCCTTTGATTGACCTGGCTGACAGCCATTGGTTGTTGCGCCGATTATACCACAACCGCCGCGCGGCGCTCTGGGCGCTCGGCGGCCCGGCTCACGCCTCGATTCCGTACTTCTCGAGCTTGCGGTAGATCGTGCGCCGCGCTATGCCCAGGCGCTGGGCGGCCTTCGTGAGGTTGCCGCCCACCTCGGCGAGCACGGCGCGGATCTTCGCCTTCTCCGTCTCCTCGAGGGTGCCGGCGGACGATATCGCCGCCGCTCCGGGCGCGCGCCTCATCTCGTCCGGCACGTCCTCCGCCCCGAGTTCGCCGGTCTGCGAGAGCACGCACATCTTCTCCACCGTGTTGCGCAGCTCGCGCACGTTCCCGGGCCAGGGGTACGCCTCCAGGAGGCGCATCGCCTCGGGGGACATGGACTTGCCGCCGAACTCCCTGAGGAATCGGTTCACGAGGAGCGGCACGTCGCCGGAGCGCTCCCTGAGGGCCGGCAGGTGGATGTCCACGACGTTGAGGCGGTAGTACAGGTCCTCGCGGAACTTCCCGGCCCGGACGAACGCCGCCAGGTCGCGGTTCGTCGCCGCCACTATGCGTATGTCGATCTTCACGGTGTCGTTCGACCCCACGCGCTGGAGCTCGCGCTCCTGCAGGACGCGGAGCAGCTTCACCTGGAGCTCCAGCGGCATCTCCGATATCTCGTCGAGGAAGATCGTCCCGTGGTCTGCGGCCTCGAAGCGCCCGAGCCGGCGCGAGACCGCCCCGGTGAACGCCCCGCGTTCGTGGCCGAAGAGCTCGGACTCGAGGAGGGACGGGCTTATGGCGGCGAACTCCACGGCGACGAACGGGCCTTTCGCGCGGGGGGAGAGGCTGTGGATCGCGTGAGCGACGAGCTCCTTGCCGGTGCCGCTCGGGCCCTGGAGCAGCACGGTCGCCTCCGTGGGCGCGGCCTGCCTGACCATGTGGAACACCTTCTGCATGGCGGGGGAGCTGCCCACTATGCCGTCGAAGCCGTACTTCTCGTTCAGCTGGGCCTTGAGCCCCTCCACTTCGGCTTCGAGGCGGTGGGCCTTGAGCGCCTTCTCGATCCTCAGGTCGAGCTGGTCGAGGTCCACCGGCTTCGTCAGGAAGTCGTCCGCCCCGTCCTTCATCGCGGCGACGGCCTGGTCGATGGAGCCGAAGGCCGTGAGGAGCACCACCGCGAGGTTCGGGTTCGCCGCCTTTGCCGCCTTCATCAGCGTTATGCCGTCCTCTCCCGGCATGCGGATGTCGGAGAGCATCAGCCTCACGGACTTGTCGGCGTCCAGCTGGCGCATCGCGAGCTCGGCGTCCGCCGCGGTGCACACGTCGTACCTGTCCGCCAGGGCCCTCGCCATGAAGTCCCGCGTGTCCTTCTCGTCGTCGACGACGAGTATCTTCTCTTTCATGTCAGTTCCCTCACTCTCTTTTCGAGGCGCGGCAGCCGCACGGCGAACGTGGTGCCCTTGCCCTCCTCGCTTGAAACGCAGATCTCGCCGCCGTGCGCCGCGACGATTCTCTTCGAGATCATCAGCCCCAGGCCGGTCCCCCGCCTCTTCGTGGTGCGGTACGGCTCGAACAGCCGCGCGAGCGCCTTGTCGTCCATCCCGGCGCCGGTGTCGCGGAACGCCACGGACACCGTTGTGTCGTCGACGACGATGTCTATGGAGAGGCTTCCGCCGTCCTTCATCGCCTCGAGCGCGTTCTTCATCAGGTTGAAGAACACCTGCTCCATCTGGGCGCGGTCTATGGCGACCATGGGCATGGAGTGGGGGAGGTCGATGGACACGCCGATGCGACGGTCCTCGAACACGTTCTTGAGCGCGGCGAGCGCGTCCTTGAGCGGGTCTGCCGCGGACCCCGGGGCGAGGTGCGCCCTTGCCGGGCGGAAGGCGCCGAGGAACTCGCGGATTATGCCGTTGAGGCGCTCGAGCTCCCGCTGCGCGATGGAGAGGTCGTTCTCGTCGGGGTATCTGCGCTTCAGCAGCTGGAGATTGAGCGAGAGGGCGTTCAGGGGGTTGCCTATCTCGTGGGCCATCGAGGCGGCCATCTCGCCCACGGCGTCCGCCCGCCCGCTCTCTATCGCGTCCGCGTCCCGCGCGCGCTTCTCCGTCACGTCGCGAAGCTTTATCACGCTGCCGATGCGCTTCACCTCGACGATGCGGTGCTCCGGGTACGTGATCTCCATTTCCCGCACGGACATCCCGTCGCCCTCCATCGGCGATATCTCGTCCAGCCCCAGGAGCGGCACGAGCTCGCGTCCGGCGGAGTTCGCGTATCTCACCCGTCCGGCCTCGTCGAGCGCCACAATGCCCTCATCGAGGGAGTCGAACACCGATTCGTAGAAGCCGATCTCGTCGGCCAGGGCCTTGTACTGGACGCGCAGGCCCTCCGCGTCGAGCTTGCATATCCGATCTGCCACCTTGTCGTAGAAAACACCCATTGCGCCTCCTTGCCCCACTGGGACAAAACGGCACGATTATAACACAAGGCGCAAAGGGAGAACGCTGTAATGGGTTTCGGGCAACAATCCGGCGGTTACGCGCAACTTCGCTCGAGAACATGAAACGCCGAACTAATGGTGGAGATAAGGGGAGTCGAACCCCTGACCTTCTCAATGCCATTGAGACGCTCTACCAACTGAGCTATATCCCCAAAAACAAAACGCAGCGAATTATATCAGATTGCATTCCCGCGCGCAAGGAGAAGAAATGGGTCAGGATTATCCCGATTTTCTTGGGATAAATTATCCCGAATTTTCACGAGACCCCTGTAAACACTGGGCGAAAAATA
>CAVERN010000043.1:0-11418 GCA_963618095.1 bacterium
GCGCCGGCGCTTACCGACAGGTTCGTCGCCCCGGTCTGCGCCGCCGCCGAGAGCGCGGCCAGCGCCGCCATGGCGGCAAGCCATGCCACGCCGCGAATTCCCATTCTCCTGGCTGCCATCATCTTTCTTTTCTTCTTCTTTTGCCTTTTGCTGGCGTGGGATATAGTATCACAACATGAGGGTGGGGTTAGCGCGAAATCAAAAGAAATCGGAGAATCGAAGGTCGGAGACCTTTCCAAACCGTAATCTTCGGGAAAGGTTGCCGCAATGTGGGCGAGGTATCCTTCGCGGCATGAAAAAAAGGCATGCTTTCGCCATCCTCGCCGCGCTTCTCGTCGTGCGCGTGGCCATAATGTTCTCCACGCCCGTGTTCGACAAGTCTGAGTCGCGCTACGCCACTCTCTCCGCCAACATGGCTCGCTCCGGCGACTTCGTGACGCCGCGCTTCATCTACAACGGCGCCTACAGGAGCTTCGACGGCAAGCCGCCGCTCGTGTTCCAGCTTGGCGGGCTCTTCTGCCGCGCCTTCGGGGAGAGCGAGGCGGCCGTGCGCATGCCGTCGCTCCTTGCCGCGCTCGGCTCGCTCGCCATCCTCCTCTTCGCCGTCCGCCGCCTCGCCGGCGGCGAGCGCGCCACGGCGGCCGTGCTCATCGCCGCGACGAGCGCGACGTTCTACGCGGACGCCGGGTTCTGCATGACGGACATGGCGCTCACGTTCTGCGTCTCCGGCGCGATCCTCCTCGAGGCCGTGTTCAACGAGCGCCCGTCGCGCCCCCTCTCCGTCGCCATAGCCGCGCTCCTGGGCCTCGGAATGCTCGCCAAGGGCCCCGTCGCGCTCGTCCTCTTCGGGCTTCCCGTCCTCGTGGACGCGTTCGCGAACCGGCGCTGGGCGACGCTCGCCCGGCACTCGTGGGCGCTCGGCTCGCTCGTGTTCGTCGCGATCGCCGCGCCGTGGTACGTCCTCGCCGAGCGTCGCGCGCCCGGCTTCCTCGGCTACTTCTTCGTCCACGAGAACATCCTGCGCTTCGTCACGCGCGACTACGGGGATCGCTACGGCGCGGGGCGCGAGTTCTTCCGCGGGATGTCCGCCGTCTGGCTGGCGGTGGTCATGCTGCCCTGGACGCCCCTCGCGCTCGCGCGCCTCCTCCGCCGCGGCGAACGGCGCGTCGGCCGGGCGCGTCCCGGCTTCCTGGCGATCGCCGTCCTCTCTATGACGGGCTTCTGGTGCCTCACCTCCCGCGTCCCGCTCGCGTATCTCGTGCCCGCCATCCCGGTGGCCTCCGCCTGGCTCGCCATGCGGACGGACCCCAGGCTCGTGGGGCGGCTCTTCCCGGCCGCCGCCGCGATCTCCTGCGCGGTGCTCGTCGCGACGCTTGCATACACTCGCCTCGCGACGAACAAGCTCTCCGGCCGCGGCTACCGCGACATCGCCGCCAGCGCCCCGCCCGGCGCGACGTTCGCCGCGAAGGGCAGGCGGCTCCCGTACTCGGCCGAGTTCTATCTCGGCGGACGCCTCCACGCCGCGCCGGAGCCGGGCGACGTGCTGATCGAAAGGATCGACAGATGAACACTACGGCTCTCGTCGTCCCCTGCCGCAACGAATACGCGCGCCTCCAGCCGAGCGCGTTTCTCGCCGCGCTCGCGTCTGACCCGTCCCTCACGCTCGTCTTCGTGGACGACGGCTCGACCGATCGCACGGACGAGACGCTCGCCTTCCTCGAGCGCATGTCCGCCGCCGTCAAGGCGATCTACCTGCCGCGCCACCAGGGCAAGGCCGAGGCCGTGCGCGCCGGCGTCAACTGGGCGCTCGCACATACTTCCGCCTCCTTCGTCGGCTTCTGGGACGCCGACCTCGCTACGCCGCTCGGCGAGCTCCCCTCGTTCACCGGCGCCCTCGTCGCCGATTCCGGCTGCCTCGCCGCGATAGGCTCCCGCTGGCCGCACCTCGGCGCGCGCATCGCCCGCTCCGGCCCGCGCCGCCTTTCCGGGCTCGCCATGCGCGCCCTCATCCGCGCCTTCGCCCGACTTCCCGTGTACGACACGCAGTGCGGCGCGAAGCTCTTCCGTCGACGGCTTGCCGAGCGCATCTTCGCCAGCCCCTTCCGCTCGCGCTGGCTCTTCGACGTGGAGCTGCTGCGGCGCGTGACGGAGGACGAGCTCTCGCACCACGTGCGGGAGGTCCCGCTTGGCTCGTGGCGGGACGTCCCGGGGTCGAAGATGCGCCCTGGCGACGCCATCCGCTCGCTCGTCGACCTCCTGCGCATCGTCTGCGAGCCGCGCCCGGCTCCCCTTGCCCGTGGGCGCGCGCTTTTGTACAATACGCGGCCTGGGAGGGGAATGTGAGGGCTCTGATCATCGAGGACGATTCCAGGACTGCCGGCTACGTGTCGGACGCCCTTGGCCACGCCGGGTTTTCGTGCGTCTGCGCGTTGGACGGCGAGGAGGGCCTCGCCGCGATCGTGCACGGCGACTGGGACGTGGTGGTCTCGGACGTGATGCTGCCGAGGATCGACGGCATCGAGGCCGTCCGCCGCGCTCGCGCGTCCGGGCGCCGCGTCCCCGTCATCTTCCTGAGCGCGCGCGACAGCGTGGAGTCGAAGGTTGCTGGGCTCGAGGCCGGCGGCGACGACTACCTCGCCAAGCCCTTCTCCGTCACGGAGCTTGTCGCGCGCGTCCAGGCGCTCGTCCGGCGGGCGGCTCCGGAGGCCGGCGCGTCGGAGCTTCGCGTCGGCGACCTCGTGTTCAACCTCGTCACGCGCCGGGCGACGCGGGCCGGGCGGAAGATCCCGCTGCAGCCGCTCGAGACGCGGCTTCTCGAATACCTCATGCGCAACCAGGGCCGGGTGGTCTCGAAGGCGACGATCCTCGACCGCGTGTGGGACTACTCGTTCAGCCCCCACACGAACGCCGTGGAGGTCTGCGTGTGCCGCCTGCGCGACAAGATCGACGCGGACGCCCCCGTCAGGCTCCTCCACACCGTAAGGAAGCTCGGCTATGTGCTCGAACCGCGCGAAGCCTGAGGCGCGTCTCCGCGCGCGTCTCATCCGCCAGGCCGCACTCACGAGCGGACTCGTGGCGCTTGCCGCCGCCTGCGCCGCCGGCGTCCTCGCCTACACCCACCTCACGCGCCAGATGGAGAGCCTCCTCCGCCGCGTCTCGCAGGACCTCGTCGAGGAATACGCCGAGGCCGGGAGCGGCGCGGCCAGGGCGGAGTTCCTGCGCCTCATGGACGAGGACGCCGAGGAGCACGACCCCTCGCGCTTCTTCGCGATGCTCCTCGACGGACGCGGGGAGGTGGTGCACGCGACTCCCGCGCCCGCGCCGATACGGGAGTCGATGCGCACTGCGGCGAGGCATGCCGACGGGCGCATAGAGCGCGCCCTCGTGGCGATGGGCGGCGCGTCCCGCCGACGCGCCATCCGCAGGCTCTCCCGGACGCTCGGGGACGGCGGGCACATCGTGGTCGCGTTCGACGGAACGGCGAACGAGACCTTCTTCTTCACGCTCGTGGGCGTCCTCGTAGGCGCGACGCTCCTCACCACGCTTCTTGCCGCGCTCGGCGCCTTCCTGCTCGGCACGCACCTCGTGCGCCGCCTCGCGGAGATCTCCGGAGCGGCGGAGGCGATCGCCTCGGGCGACTGGTCGCGCCGCGTCCCCGCCCACGGGCAGGTGAGCGAGGTCGAGAGCCTCGTGCGCCTCTTCAACCGCATGTGCGACCACAACGAGCGGACTCTCGCCGACCTGCGGGTGCTCACGGACAACATAGCGCACGACCTGCGCACGCCGCTGACGCGGCTTGCGCTCGCGGCGGAGAGCGAATCGCTCGGCACGGCGAAGCGTCCGCTCGCGGAGGCGGTGGCGGACGAGACCTCCGCCATGCTCGACATGATCGACGTGATGCTCGAGATCTCGCGCACGGACGCGCAGATCGAGCCGTCCCCGCGCGTCGAGCTCGACCTGCGCGCGCTCGTGGGCGAGACGGTGGACCTCTTCCGTCCGCTCGCGGCGGAGGGCGGAGTGGAGATCGACTTCGCCGATTCGGGCGAGCCGATCCCCTATTCGGGGCACCGCGCGAAGTTCCAGCGTCTTCTCGGGAACCTCACGGAGAACGCGGTGAAGTTCACGCCCAGGGGCGGGCGGATCGCCTGGTCCGCCGAAAGGCTTCCCGGCGGCGCAGTGCGCCTCTCGATCGCGGACACGGGCTGCGGAGTGGCGGCGGACGACATTCCGCACGTGTTCACGCGCTTCTGGCGCGCGGACACGAGCCGCCACTACCCGGGCAACGGGCTGGGCCTTGCGCTCGTCAAGGCGATCGCCACGTCCTACGGCGGCTCGGTGACCTGCGAATCGACCCTCGGCCGCGGCTCGACCTTCACGGTCGAGCTGCCGTGATGGCCGGCAGGCCTCTGTGGTATAATCTCGGCCATTGACGAATGCCATGCGATGGCGGATGGAGTTGGATTATGAGGAAGGTTTTCATCGACGGCTCGGCGGGAACGACCGGGCTGAGGATCAGGGAGAGGCTCGCCGGCCGCGGCGACCTGGAGGTGGTGACGCTGCCGGACGAGGTGCGCAAGGACCTCGAGGCCCGCAGGGCGGCGCTGAACGCCGCCGACGTGGCGTTCCTGTGCCTGCCGGACGCCGCGGCGGTCGAGGCGGCCGCGCTGGTGGAGAACCCCGACACGGTGGTGATAGACACCTCCACCGCCCACCGCACGGCCGACGGCTGGGAATACGGCTTCCCCGAGCTCGCCGGACGGCGCGAGCGCATAGCGGCGGCGAAGCGCATCGCGAACCCAGGATGCCACGCCACCGGGTTCATCGCGCTCGTGGAGCCGCTCGTGCGCGCCGGCGTGCTCCCGCGCTCCGCCGCGCTCACCGCGTTCTCCCTCACCGGCTACTCCGGCGGAGGCAAGAAGATGATCGCCGCCTATGAGGAAGGTGGAAAGGTGAAAAGTGGAATGGATGCCGCTCTCTACATGGGCGGACGGCAGTACGCGCTCGGGCAGTCCCACAAGCACCTTCCGGAGATGGTGAAGATCTGCGGACTCGACCACGCGCCGATTTTCTCTCCGATCGTCGTGCCGCACTACAGCGGCATGGAAGTGTCCGTCCCGCTCGCGGCGTCGCAGCTCGCGAACGTCTCGCCGGCGGGCGCGATCGCGGACATCAAGAAGATTTACCAGGCCTACTACACGACGGGGCTCGTGCGCTTCGCGGACGATCCAGCCGCCGAGGAAGGCGGCTTTCTGTCGTCCGCGCGCCTGAGCGGCTCCGACGCCCTGGAGGTCTCCGTGTACGGCGGCGAGGAGCGCGTCCTGCTCGTGTCGCGCTTCGACAACCTCGGCAAGGGCGCCTCGGGCGCGGCGATCCAGAACATGAACCTCGTGCTTGGCGCGCCCGAGACGGAGGGCCTTGCGACATGACCGGGATCTACGTCGCCACGCACAATCCCAACAAGATCCGCGAGATAGGCGAGATGCTGCCCGGGATGGCGGTGCGCGCCGAGGATCCGGACGTTGAGGAGACCGCCGTGGACTTCGCGGGCAACGCGCTGATCAAGGCGCGGGCGATCGCGCGAAGGCATCCCGGCGAATGGGTGATGGCGGACGACTCGGGCCTGGAGGTCGACGCGCTGGGCGGCGCCCCCGGGGTGCGCAGCGCGCGCTATGCGGGCGAGCCGTCCTGCTCCGAGGCGAACAACGCGCTGCTCCTGCGGAATCTCCTGAACGTCTCCGACCGCAGGGCGCACTTCACCTGCTGCGTCGCGCTCGTCGGGCCGGACGGTCGCGAGCACGTGGTGGAGGGGCGCTGCTTCGGCTCGATCGCGACGTCGCCATCCGGGGCCGGCGGCTTCGGCTACGATCCGCTGTTCGTGCCGGACGGCCGCGGAAGGTCGTTCGCCGAGCTTTCCGCCGAGGAGAAGAACGCGATCTCCCACCGTGGCCGGGCGCTGGCGGAGGCGAAGCGGATAATCGAGGGCGCGTAGCCCCTCGGCTCACTCGGAGAGCCTCACGCTCACGGTCCCTGCGGGTTTGGCGGGTTGCGCGTGGGAATCTTCCCTGACCGGTTCGGCGGGCTTCCCCGGCCTGGCGGCGGAGTCCCTTTCGTGGAGCGGACGGGTGTCGAGCTTCATCACCTCGGCGGCGGTGCCGGCGCGGTCGCCTGGCTCGAGCTCCCGGCCCTCCACGTATTCGCGGCTTACGATGGCGTTCTTCGGGAGGCCGAGGTCCTTCGGCAGGTTGGCGGGGTCCGCGATTCCCAGGGTCACGAACACGATGATCTCCTTCTGCATCTTCTGGCGGCTCTTCCATCCGAAGATCGTCTGGCCGATCCACGGGATCTTGCGCAGGTAGGGGATGCCCGAGTCGATGTCCTCCTCCGTCGTGCGGCTCAGTCCGCCGATGACGGCCGTCGAGCCGCTCTTCATGGTGAATTCGGTGGTGATGGACTTGACCTTGATGATCGGATAGCGCGAATAGGCGGAGTCGGTGTCGGCGCCCTTGATCGAGTAGAAGCCATCTTCGGACACGTCCGTGTCGAGTTCTGAGATCGCGGGCGTGATCAGCACTGAGATGAGGCCGTCCGGCGAGATGCGGGGCTTCACGGAGAGCTCTATCCCCCAGTGGTAGAAGGCGTTGCCGGCGAAGAGGCCTACGCCGTCCTTCCCAGGAATCTGCTGGATCTTCGCGGAGAAGTCCGTGTAGGCGTAGCCGGAGGACTCGCCGCGCTGGCTCGTGAGCTCCACGTTCGGGTATTTCGTCGTCATGTCGACCTTCGCCTCCTTGCCGTTCGAGACGATGACCTTCGGGTTCGAGAAGATCTTCGCGTCCGCCATGTTCTCGAACGCGCTCAGGGCGAGGCTGAAGTCATCCGCCGAGAGCTGTCCGGAGAAGCCGCGCGCGTTGAGCCAGCTCATGTTCTCCGCCGTGCGCCCGGCGCCGGAGGCGGCCAGGATCTCCGTCGGCACGAGCGATCCCAGCGTCGTGCCCCTCGAGGAGGTGTAGGAACTGGAGGCGGACGTGCTCCGCGTCCCGTCCGCCGCCGCCGAACCGGAGACCGACGCCGTGGAGGACGAGCTGCCCGTCCTGGTCCTCGTTGAATAGGAGGAGGCGTTGCCGCCGTTGTACTCCATGCCGCCCTTGAGGTCGCTCACCTTGGCGCCCCAGCTTGCGAGCTGGTTCCACTGTACGCCGAGCTTGTGCAGGGCCTCGTTCGAGACTTCGAGGAAGCGGGCCTCGATGTAGATCTGCGAGACGGCGAGGTCCACGGCCTTGACGATCGCGGCGCAGTCGGAGATCGTCTTCTCCTCGGCCGTGACGACGACGACGTTCGCGCCGTCGAAGTACGAGGCGATCGGCATGATGACGCTGCCCTTGGCGTCCTTCTTCCCGTACGCCGCGTTGAAGAGGTCGGCGATTTCCTTGGCGGAGGCGTGGTTGAGCGGGAAGGACTTCGTCAGGATGGGCACAAGCCGCTTGTCCTCCACGACGCGGTAGATGCCGTCCTGCTCGTCGAGGCGGAAGCCGCGGGAGTTGAGGATCGAGGTGATGGCCTGCAGCCACGGCACGCGGCGGAGCGAGACGGTCACGCGCCGCATGAGGTTGGTGGAGTCGGAGGAGATGATGTTGGCGCCGGTTGTCTTGCAGAACTGGCGGAGGATGTCCGAGAGCGTCGCCTCGTCGCAGTCGATGTCGACGAGGGCGACCGGGCCGCCATCCTTCTCCGCGCGGCGGATCTGGGGGCGCTTCGCGGCGACGGCGGAGTCGTCGATCTCCTCCAGGTCGATCTCGTCGGCGAAGCTGCTGGCGGATAGTTGGGAGTTGGTAGTTGGTAGTTGGTAGTTGGTAGAGGGTAGTGGGGAGTTGGTAGTTGGTAGTTGGTAGTTGGTAGTGGGTAGTGGGGAGTGGGTGGTGGGGAGGGGGGAGTTGGTGGAGGTTGGCAGGCCGGCGAGCAGCGATGCGTTCGCGGGCGCGTCGGGGGCGCGCTCCGCGTCGGGGGCCTGCTCCGCCGCAGACGCGGCTGCTGCTGCGAGGATGGCGGCGAGCGCTATGATCTTGCTGTTCATTTGCTTTTTCCTTTCGTTTCCTCTTCGTCGCGCTCGCGGATGCGCACGCGGATCAGGCGCAGGGTCTTGCTGTCGGTCACCTCCTTCACGCGCCATGTGAAGCGGTAGCCGTCGTGGTTGACGGAGATGAGGTCGCCGTCGGTGTAGATGTTGCCGTTGATCGTGATGGCCTGGCGCGAGCGCGCCCCGGACACCTTGAGCACGGCTCCGATGCGGAGGGTCTTGCGGGCCTTGAGCCAGCGCCGGTCCGTCGCCTGGGAGTCGTCCGCCGAGCGGGCGGCCTCGGCGATGGCCTCCGCCGTCACGCTCGTCTTCGTGTCCTCCTCCGTGACGGGCGCTCCGGCGGCGACCTTCACGCGGGGCTCGTCGACGATCGGCTCGCGCTCGCCGCTGTGGCCGATCGGCCAGAACGGGTTGCGCAGCGGAATCGTGGCGGCGAGGATGATCGGGATCGCGTTCATTTCGCCGGCGCCCCCTTCCTCTCCATGGGCCATTCAAGGACGATCGAGACCTGTTGCATGTCTGGCTCGGACCGCGCCGTGACGGAGAAGGCGCCGAGCGCGACGAGCGGGAACTCCCTCTCGACGCACCTCAGGAACGAGACCGCCGCCTGGTAGCTTCCAACGCATCCTATCCTCACGGGGCAGCGCACGAATCGTCGGGCCGCGGCCCGGCCGACGAGCGGCAGCTCCATGGGCGGGAGCGTCTCGTACTCCATCCCGACGAGCCCGCAGCCCGAGGCGAGGGAGTCCACGAGCGACTTCGCGCGCATGGCGGTCGACTCGAGGAGCGGCCTGATCAGGGCCGAGTCATACTCGGCGAGGCGCGCCTCGGCGGCCTTCATCTTCGACTGGACGTCGCCTGCGCGGGCGAGGTCCGTCTCCATCGCGCGGTGCCGGGCCGTCTCTTCCCGGAGTGTGCGCCGCGCCTTCGAGAGGGCGGACTCCGTGGACTCTATCGCGAAGAAGTAGATTCCCGCCGCGACTGCGAGGAAGGAGAGCGTAAGCACGAACGCGCGCTGGACGTTCGGCGCCATGTTCTGGAGGTTCATTGCGCGAACCTCCTTCCGGTGAGGCGGTACTCGATCTCGAACGCCACGAGGCGCGAGCCGTCCGAGGCGCGGGAGGCGTCCTGCCTGAATGAGCGTATCTTCGGGCTCTGCTCCGCCGGCGACGCCGCCTGGCGCGCGATGATCACGTCGTTTGTGAACGCCTCGGCGGAGAGGGAGTCCATCAGCGACAGGATCGGCACCTCCTTGGTGGAGCGTCCGGTCAGGACGAGGGACGCCCTCTCGACGTAGGCCGTGGGGCCGTACATGGAGACGTCGATCTTCGGGCCGCGCTGGTTCATCCTCGCCGCGATCGCTGGGGGCAGGTTGAGCACGGGTTGCGGCGGCATGGGGATGGAGAGGTTCTGGAGCTGCACCTTGAGCGGCATCGACTCCGCGAGGGCGGTGAGCATGTCGCCGCGGCGGCGGATCGACGAGCGGAAGCAGTCGAGCTGAGCGAGCTGCGCTTCGAGCTCGCCGAGGCGGTTCTTGTTGGCGAGGGCCGCCCTGTGGGCGGCGGAGCCGGCCTTCATCGCCCCCGTGACCTGGCCGATGTTCGCCCGCGCGAGCATGAGCTGCCCGCCAAGGATCGCCCACCAGATCGCGAGCCCCACGCACAGGAAGATCGCCAGCACCGGCATCATCACGCGGAAGCGGACGGGAGAGGAGCTTACGTGCTCGCTCTCCATGAGGAGGTTGAGGTGGTAGGCGCTGCTCATCCCTCGGCCTCCTCTCCGATGAGCGCGAGCGCGGCGCCGAGCGCGCCGAGGAGCGCGTGCCGGGCGGGGCCCGCCACGGCGGAGTCGGAGGCGACCCTGTCGTCCACGGCCAGCCCGTCGAACGCGTCCGGCGCGACGAGAGACACGTGGGCGCGCTCCTCCGCGAGGTCCCGCCAGTACGCGGCGCCCGCCGGGACGCCGAGCAGGAGCGCGGACGCCACGTCCGAGCCGAACTTGCTTGACAGGTAGTCGCGGGAGACGGAGAGCTCGTCCAGCATCGGCGCGAGGACCGGCCCGAGGATCGGGCGCGGGTCGATGAGGTTGTCGTTCAGAACGTCCGCGACCATCGCGTCGTCCAGGCCGAGGCCGCGCTTGAGCGCCTCGCGGATGGCCCTCCATCCCGGGGCGCGGCGGCACTTGCGCCAGAGCGCGATGTCGCCGTCGCGGTAGCCGACGATGCATGCGTCCCCCTCGTTCACGAAGAGCGCGAGGGCGGAGCCCCTTGCCTCGACGAACGCCTTCTGGCGCAGAACGCTCGCAGCGAGGGCGGACGGGCGGACCTGTATGGACGCGGCGGTGGGGCGGCGTCCCTCCGGCAGGAGCCGCGAGAGCCACAGCACCTGGTACTCCGGGAGGCCCGCCTCCATCACGAAGTCGCCTTCGGCGGAGATCGGCTTCATCACGAAGCGCGTGCCGCCGTTCGAGACCGGCACGCCCGGCTCGGGCGCGGGGGCGGCGGCGGCCGTCTCCGCGGACGCCGCGGGAGCGGCGGCCTTCGGCTTCTCCTCGCGGCGCAGGCTGAAGCGCTTCGGCTTCGCGGGGGCCTCCTCCTCGATGCGGTGGGCGCCGGCGGAGAGGTCCGAGCGGAAGGCGTCCTGCGTGGTCTGCGCGAGGAACATCTGGGGGGACGTCACGGCGAACGCGGCCCGCGGCGCCTGGAACGCGGCGGGCAGGGACCAGGAGCAGCTCTTGGCCGCGGCCTCCCAGGAGTCCGGGAGCGGGACCTCGGGCGGCGGGACGAACCCCGCCGCGACGACGCGGAGCGCGCCCTTGCGCTCGGCAAGGCGCACGGCCGGGCATCCCCGCGAGTCGCCGGAGAACACGTCCAGCCCGACCACGTCGGCGGCCCTGCGCCTCTTCGGGCCGCCGCCAATCGTAATCGTCTTCGTCCTTGTGAGCTGGAGTTGCATGGGTGGTTAGATGGTAGTTGGTAGATGGTAGATGGCAGTTGGTAGTTGGTAGATGGCAGTTGGTAGTTGGTAGATGGTAGTTGGTAGTTGGTAGATGGTAGATGGCAGTTGGTAGGGGCGGACGTCCTCGGCCGCCCGCAAATCATGTTAGTTGGCAGTTGGTAGTGGGTAGTTGGTAGTCACCCGCAAATCGTAAATCGCAAATCGCAAATCGTAAATCATGTTAGTTGGTAGTGAGTAGGTTGTAGTTGATGCAAATGAAGTGAAGCAGATTCCGTGCCAAGGTAGTTGGTAGTGGGTAGATGGTAGGGCGGGCGTTCCATCGCCCGCCGGAAGGGCGGTTGATTGGCCGTGTAGAAGTGTAGAGGCAATTGCAAAACCCTCTTGCGGACG
>CAVERN010000044.1:0-11212 GCA_963618095.1 bacterium
AGCGCCGCGCCTACGAGATCGTGAAGGACCGCGGCGGCACGCACGAGCTCGCGACCGAGATCGGCATCGGCGCGGTGAAGTACTCCGACCTCTCGCACGACCCGGCGACGGACGTCGACTTCAGCTGGGACAAGGCGCTCGCGCTCGAGGGCAACTCCGGCCCGTATCTCCAGTACGCCCACGCGCGCGTCTGCTCCCTCATGGAGAAGGCGGGGAACCCGGACGTGGCGGGATTCTCGTTCGACGTCTCGACGCAGTCCGAGAAGCTCCTCGCCCTGCAGCTTCTGAAGTTCGGCGAGACCGTGAGGAAGGCGGCCGAGAGCTACAAGCCGTCCATGCTCGCCGACTACCTCTTCCAGACGGCGCAGGCGTACTCGTCGTTCTACCAGCAGAACCCGATCCTCAAGAGCGAGGCGACGCTTCGCGACGCGAGGCTCAAGCTCTGCGCGCTGTTCGGGAGGGTCCTCGCGAAGGGGCTGGACCTCCTCGGAATAGCCGCGCCAAGCCGGATCTGAAGGACGCAAGCGAAAGGAGCAGTGAAATGGAGAAGAGGATGATGAAGGGGATGCTGGCGCGCGTGGCCGCGGCGGCGGCGTTCGCCTGCTGCGGAACCGCGCAGGCGCAGACCATTGGCGTGAAGAGCCCGGACGGCCTCAACGAGATAAGGCTCATGACGGAGCCGACGCTGTCGTACGCGGTGCTGAGGGCGGGCGTGGAGCGCGTCGCGCCGACGCCGATCTCGATGGAGGTCGAGGGGAGGGGCGTCCTTGGCGGGGCGGGGGCGAAGGTCGAGTCCTCCGAGACCGTGAGCGTGAAGGGGAAGGTCCGCACGCCGCTCTACAAGAAGGCCGAGATCGACGAGAGCGCGAACAGGACGACCGTGTCGTTCGACGGCGGCTGGAAGGTGGTGATGGTCGCGAGGAACGACGGCGTCGCCTACAGGTTCGAGACGTCGCTCCCGGGGAAGGTCAAGGTGCTGAACGAGGCGGCCGGGCTGAGGTTCCCCGATCCTCAGGCAGCCGTGTACGCCGGGTACTGCCGCGACCGGGGCGACCCGCTCCAGTGCAGCTGGGAGTCGGTCTACGCGGCGACAAACGCGGCCGGAGTGGCCGCCGCCGGGCAGACGGTCTACCTTCCGCTCGTGGTGAAGCATTCCGACGGCGTGGCGATGTGCGTGACGGAGAGCGACCTCCTGGACTATCCGGGGCTGAACCTCAGGCGCGCGCAGGACGGCTCCTGCGCGCTCGAGCCGCACATGGCGCGGTATCCCGCGAAGGTCGAGCACCGCGACGGCAAGGAGATCGGCTCCCCCGAGAGGCCGCTGCGCCACATACGCGTCACGGAGCGCGCCCCGTACCTTGCCGAGACCGCCGGAACGCGCGCCTTCCCCTGGCGCGTGTTCATGCTCGCCCCTTCGGAGGCGAAGCTCTGCGAGGCGGACATAGTCTACGCGCTCGCCACGCCGTGCAGGCTCGCGAAGACCGACTGGATACGCCCCGGCAAGGTCGCGTGGGAGTGGTGGAACTGCTGGAACGTGTCCGGCGTGCCGTTCCGGGCGGGCTGCAACACCGCGACGTACGAGTACTACATAGACTTCGCCGCCGAGTTCGGCGTGGAGTACGTGATAATGGACGAAGGGTGGTCGAAGCACCTGAACGTGATGGAGCTCAACCCCGAGACGGACGTGCCCCACCTCGTCAAGTACGCGAACGCCCGAGGGGTGGGGATCATCCTCTGGTGCGCCTGGCCGCAGCTCGTCGGCCGGCAGGACGAGGTGTTCGCCAAGTACGCGAAGATGGGCGTGAAGGGCTTCAAGATCGACTTCATGGACCGCGACGACCAGCAGCTCGAGAACTTCCTCGAGGAGACCGCGAAGGCGGCGGCCGAGTGGAAGCTCGTGCTCGACTACCATGGGATGCACAAGCCCACGGGCTTCAGCCGCGCGTATCCCAACGTGCTGAACTACGAGGGCATCCACGGCCTCGAGTGCACGAAGTGGGAGGGCGTGGGCGTTGACTTCCCGCGCAACGACGTGCTCTCGTTCTTCTGCCGGATGAGCGCGGGCCCGATGGACTACACGCCCGGCGCGATGCTCAACATGACGAAGGCGCAGTACCGCGCGAGCATGGCCCAGCCTGGGAGCCAGGGCACCCGCGTGCACCAGATGGCCCTGATGTCGCTCTACGAGGCGCCGCTCCAGATGCTGTGCGACTCGCCCACCCAGTACCTGCGCAACCGCGAGTGCTTCTCGTTCATGTCCAGGGTGCCGGTGGTGTGGGACGAGACGGTCGGCCTCGCCGGCGAGATTGGAGAGTACGCCGCCGTCGCCAGGCGCAGCGGCGACGTGTGGTACGTGTCCGCGATCGGGTCGTGGACGCCGCGCAAGCTCGAGATCGCCCTCCCGTTCCTCGGCGAGGGCAAGTGGCGCGCCGAGGTGTTCGAGGACGGCGTGAACGCCGACCGCGACGCGACCGACTACAGGCGCTCCGTCGTCACCGTCACGGCCGAGACGAAGCTCGCGGTTTCCCTTGCGCCCGGCGGCGGCTGGACAGCGCGCATCGAGCGCAAGGGCTGGCTGTGGTAGACCTGTCGGTCATACTGCCTGCGTACAACCTCGCTTCCTCGATACGCGGAAACCTGGACGAGGTGGAGTCCGCGCTCAGGGGCACGGGTGTCTCGTACGAGATCGTCCCCGTGGACGACGGGTCGTCGGACGGGACGGCGGCGGCGCTTCGCGAATGGGCGAGGCTCGGCCCGGGGCGCGTCCCGGTGGTCCTCGAGCGCAACTGCGGCAAGGGACACGCGCTGAAGGCCGGCTTCCGCGCGAGCTCCGGGCGCCTGGTGCTTCTGCTGGACGCGGACCTCGACATACTGCCGGACACGATAGGCGAGTTCCTCGCGACGATGCGGCGCGAGCGGGTCGGCGTGGTCGTCGGCTCGAAGAGGCATCCCGCCTCCCGCGTGGAGTACCCCTGGCACCGGCGTCTGGCGAGCGCGTGCTACTATCTGCTCGTGAGGCTTCTCATCGGCATGCCGATATCCGACACGCAGACCGGAATGAAGCTCTTCCGTCGCGAGACGCTCGGGGACGCGCTCGACCGGATGCTGGTGAAGACGTATGCGTTCGACCTCGAGCTGCTCTCCATCGCGTACGGGCGCGGCGCGAGGATCGCGGAGGCGCCGGTGCACATTCGGTTTGGCAAGAAGTTCGGGGCCCTCTCCGCGAGGACGGTCAGGCAGATGTCCATGGATTCTCTCGCCGTCTTCTACAGGCTCAGGGTGCTGAACTACTACGCGAGCGTGGAGGTGCCGCCGCCGCTCGGGCGGAGCCTGCGCGTGAGCGTGGTGATCGCCTGTCCGCGGTCGTCGTGGATGCTCGACGAGTGCCTCGACGCGCTGGAGCGCCAGACATATCGCGACTTCGAGGCGATAGTCCTTCCCGACGAGGCGTTCGCTCCGCAGAAGGCCCGCTCCTTCGACCTGAAGGTGATCCCGACCGGGAAGGTGCGCCCGGCGGAGAAGCGCAACGCCGGCATCGCCGCGTCGTCCGGCGAGGTCGTGGCGTTCATCGACGACGACGCCTACCCGGACGAGCGCTGGCTCGAGAACGCGGTGAAGTATTTCGGAGAGCCGACGATATGCGCTCTCGGCGGCCCGGGGGTGACGCCGCCCGGGGACGGCTTCTGGTCCCGGTGCGGCGGACGGGTCTACGAGAACATATTCGTCTCCGGGAACTACCGCTACCGCTACCTCGGCGGCCGGGTGCGCCGGGACATCGACGACTATCCGAGCTGCAATCTCTTCGTCCGGACGGACGCGCTAAGGCAGATCGGCGGCTTTCGCACGGACTTCTGGCCCGGCGAGGACACTCTCCTGTGCGAGGACATCGTCCGCAAGGTCAAGAAGCGCATCGTCTACGACCCCTGGACGCTCGTGTACCACCACAGGAGGCCGCTCTTCGCGGCGCATCTGCGCCAGCTCGGCCGCTACGGCTTCCACCGGGGCTACTTCGTGAAGCGGTTTCCCGCCACAAGCCTCAGGGCGTCGTACTTCGTGCCGGTTCTCTTCGTGTGCTACCTCATCGCGCTCGCGGCGTTCGCCGTCCTGCGCAGGGCGATGGGCGGCGGCTCGCTCGGCCCGTCCGCCGCGGTCGCGGCGTCGCCGCTCCTGTTCTACATCCTGCTCACCGTGGCGTCCACCTTCTCGCTGAACCCGTTCAAGTGGATCGTGACGGAGCTGGGCGTGTTCCTGTCTCACGTCTGGTACGGGGTGCAGTTCATGCGCGGGCTCTTCGCGTCCCGCGCCCCGTGCGAGTTCATCGGGCGCGACCATGCGTAGGCCGCAATGGGCCGTGCCTGAAACGAGAAAGAGAGAAAACTACGACAGGCCCGAGATGGCGAGATCGACCATTTCATGGCTGACGAGAACGCCGAGCGCGACGCGGTAGGGCGTTGGGCGAATCTTGATCAGCAGGTGAAGATGGTCGGGCATGATGGCGAAGGGCGAGATCTCGTCGCAGCAGCGCCAGACGGCGTGAAACGAGCGAATCGTCTTCTCGAAGGCGCGGGTGATCGCGTTGGGGACGATTCCGCGTTCGCTGATTTCGGAAAACGCGGCGAGCCCCTTGAGGCGCTTCAAGGTGACCATGTAGTAGAACGGCGACTTGTAGTCGAAGCCGGGCAGACGACCGTTCTCATTTAGGTCTGACCTAAATGAGAACGCAGAATCGAGGGCGGCGTCGAGGGCGGCTTCTGCCATCTGCGTTTTGTGCTATAATCCGTGGCATCTCAACTAAACCAAATAAGGAGTTAAGCAATGGCTCACAAGATTGACGCCGCGAACTGTGTCGCGTGCGGATGCTGCAAGGATGCCTGCCCGGCGGAAGCGATTTCCGAGGGCGACGCCTATTCGATCGACCCTGAGAAGTGTGTCGACTGCGGCGCCTGCGCCAGCACATGCCCTAACAACGCGATCTCCGCCGCATGACGGAGTTCCTGTTAGACAATCTGCTCCTGCTTCCGTTCCTCTTCGTGACCTACCTGGTCCTCGAGGCGCTGGAGGCGAGGGCGGACGGTGCGCTCGAGCGAAGCCTCGGGCGCACTCGCCGTTTCGGGCCGCTGATCGGCTCGCTCGCCGGGGCGTTCCCCCAGTGCGGCGTGTCGGCGGCGGCGGCGTCCCTCTACGCCGGGGGCGCGATAACGGCCGGCACGCTGGTGGCCGTGTTCCTCTCCACCTCGGACGAGCTTCTCCCGGTGCTCATCTCCGAGAAGGTCCCGATCTCCATGGTGGCGAAGATCCTCGCCGTGAAGGTGGCGTCCGGGACGCTTGTGGGCTTCGCGATGAACGGCGTGATGGCGCTGTTCGGCAGGGGCGGCGCGAAGCTGCACGTGGACGAGCTCTGCGCCCACAGCCGATGCAGCTGCAGGCGGCGCAAGGGCGTGATCGCGCCCGCCCTGGTGCATACCGCCGAGATATTCCTCTTCATACTGGCCGTGTCCGCGGTGTTCGAGGTCGCCATCCGCTACGCGGGCGAGGACAGCCTGCGCGGGCTGATCCTCAACGACCCGTGGGTCGGCGAGGCCGTAGCGGGGCTTCTCGGGTTCGTCCCGAACTGCGCGGTCTCCGTGTCGTGCGCGCAGCTCTACCTGAAGGGCGGGATGTCCGCCGGGGCGCTGATGGCGATGTCGCTGACCGGCTCCGGCGTGGGGCTCCTCGTGCTGCTCCGCACGAACCGCCACTGGGCGGCGAACGCGGCGATCCTCGCCGTGCTGTACGTCTCCGGCGTGCTTCTCGGCCGGCTTTCCGGGCTTCTGTTCTGACGGGGCGGGATTGTGGTATAATCGGCGGCGTTCTGCTTCCAGTCGAGAAGTCAGTCACGGCAAAAAAAAAAGAGGAGGAGATATGGACATTCCGGCGAAGTGCAAGGTTTCGGTTCTCAAGGAGCCGAGGAAGATGGAGATCGTGGAGGTCGACGTCCCGAAGGTGGGCGACGACGAGATCCTCGTGAAGGTCGAGGGCTGCGGCATCTGCGGCACCGACGTTCACGAGTACAAGGGCGATCCCTTCAAGTACTGCCCCGTGCAGCTCGGGCACGAGGGGACGGGCGAGATCGTCGCGCTCGGCAGGAACGTGACGAAGGACTTCACCGGCAAGCCGCTGAAGGTCGGCGACAAGATCGTCACGGGCCTCAAGCCCTGCGGCACGTGCGACACGTGCAGGTTCCACCCCGAGATAATGGAGCTGTGCAACAACGGCGAGATATTCGGCCTTCTGCCCGGCCCCGAGCACTACCTGAACGGATGGTTCGGCGAGTACATGAAGGTCAACGCCGGCGGCGTGGTGTTCAACGTCTCCGACATGGACCGCGACCTGCGCATCCTCATCGAGCCGGCGGCGGTGATCGTGCACGCGGTCGAGCAGGCCAAGCAGATCTTCGACTTCAAGTTCAACAGCTACGTGCTCGTGCAGGGGTGCGGCCCGATCGGCCTCCTCCTGCTCGCGATGGTCCGCTGCCTCGGCGTGCGCAACATCATCGCCTGCGACGGGGACGCGAACCGTCTCGAGTTCGCCAGGCGGCTCGGCGCGCGCTACGCGGTGAACGGGATGGCGGAGGACGCGGTCGAGCAGGTGAAGGCGATCACCGGCGGCGAGGGCGCGGAGATGGTGTTCCAGTGCACCGGCTCGCCGAAGGCCGCGACGCGCGCGTGGAAGTACGTGCGCCGGGGCGGGAGCTTCTGCGAGCTCGGCTTCTTCACGAACAACGGCGACACCACGTACAGCCCGCACCTCGACATGTGCAACAAGCAGGTCAAGGCGATCGGCTCCTGGACGTACCAGGCGAAGGACTGGGTGCAGAGCTTCGACTTCCTCAAGGAGGCCCAGGAGCGCGGCCTGCCCGTCACCGAGCTCATCACGCACAAGTACCCGCTCGACAAGATGAACGAGGCGATGGAGATGAACATCTCTATGAAGGGGCTCAAGATCGCGTTCGTCGCGTGATGGACCCGTCGTTCAAGATCGGCTGCCATCTCTCGAGCGCGGGGGGCTACCTCGCGATGGGGATGACGGCCGAGTCGATCGGCGCGAACGTATTCCAGTTCTTCACGAGAAACCCTCGCGGCGGGTCCGCGAGGCCTCTCGACCCGGACGACGTGGGCGCCTTCCGCGACTTCGCCGCCGCTCGCGGGATCGGCCCGATCCTCGCGCACGCGCCCTACACGCTCAACGCGGCCGGGAGCGAGGCCCGCGTGAGGGAGTTCGCCGAGTCGATGATGGCCGACGACCTCCTGCGCCTGGAGGCGACGCCGGGCGCGCTCTACAACTTCCACCCCGGCTCGCACGTCGGGCAGGGCGCGGAGCGCGGGATCGAGCTTGTGGCCTCGATGCTCGCGCGCGTGGCGGCGAAGGTCTGCGCGCGCGCCGGCTCCGGGGCGCCGAGCACGGCGATCCTCCTTGAGACGATGGCCGGCAAGGGCAGCGAGATCGGCCGCGACTTCGGCGAGCTCCGCTCCATCATCGACCGGTTCGAGTCTCTCCGGAAGGCGGGGCCGGGCAGCGCCCCGGTCTCCCTCGGCGTGTGCCTCGACACCTGCCACGTGTGGGACGCGGGCTACGACATCGCCGGCGACCTGGACGGCGTGCTGGACGAGTTCGACCGGGTGGTCGGGCTCGGGCGGCTGAAGGCCGTGCACCTCAACGACTCGCTGAACGCGCTCGGCTCGCGCAAGGACCGCCACGCCTGCATCGGCAAGGGCAGGATCGGCCTCGAGGCCCTGGCGGCGGTCGTGAACAGCCCGAGGCTCCGCGGCCTGCCGTTCTATCTCGAGACGCCGTGCGACCTCGACGGTTATCGCGGCGAGATAGCGCTCCTGCGCGGCCTGCGCAGATAGCGGGGAGGCTCTCATGGGATTCTTCAAGGCGTACGACATGCGCGGGACCTTCGGGGTTGACTTCGACCTCGGCACCGTGCGGAAGGTCGGCATGGCCCTGCCGAAGGTCGTGGGCGGAGGCCGGTGGCTCGTCGGGCGGGACGCCCGGGAGTCGTCCGAGGCGATCCGCGACGCGCTCGCGGAGGGGCTGAGGGCCTCGGGCGCGGAGGTCGTGGACATGGGGCTCGCGACCACGCCCATGGTCTACTTCTTCACCGTCAGGGGTGGGTTCGACGGCAGCGTGATGGTCACGGCCTCGCACAATCCGCCGGGGGACAACGGGCTCAAGGTCTCCAGGAGGGGAGGCCTGCCCGTCGGCTACGATTCCGGGCTTCGCGAAGTGGAGGCGCTCGTGGATGGAATGGCTTGACGAATACGTGGGATGGCTCGCGGAGCGCGGAGGGGACCGCTCGGGGCTGAGGTTCGCGGTGGACTGCAGCGACGGGTCCGCCGGCATCCTCGCGAGGCGCCTCTTCCCGGACGCCGCGCTGGTGCTCAACGACGTGCCGGACGGGCGCTTCCCCCACCACAGCCCGAACCCGCTGAAGGCGGAGGCCCGCGCCCAGGTCGCGGAGGCCGTGCGGCGCGGAGGGCTCGACTGCGGCGCGATATTCGACGGCGACGCGGACCGGGTGATGTTCGTGGACGAGCGGGGCGACTTCATCCAGCCCGACTTCCTCATCCCGATAGTGGCGGAGACGTTCCTCCCCGGGGAGCGCCTCCCCGCGGCCGTGATACACGACGTCCGGACGAGCCGGGCGGCGATCGAGAGGCTGCGCTCGGACGGCTTCGCCCCCGTGATGGGGAAGGTCGGCCACGCCTTCGCCAAGGTGCTGCTGAGGGAGACGGGGGCTGTCTGCGGAGGCGAGCTCGCCGGGCACTACTACTTCAGGGACTTCGTCCACTGCGACTCCGGCGAGCTCGCCGCGCTGCGCATACTCTCCGCGTTCGCGGCGGCAAGGCGGCGCGGGACGCGGGTCAGCGAGCTCATGGCCCCGCTCGTCGGGCGGTACGCGAACTCGGGCGAGGTGAACTTCGAGGTCGAGGACAAGGCGGCCGCCATCTCGAGGGCGCTCGCCGCCGCCGGGGGCCTGGCGCGGGAGGTCGGGCGCAGCGAGATCGACGGCTGGCGCATCGAGTACGAGGAGGGCTGGGTCTCCATACGCCAGTCGAACACGGAGCCGCTGCTCAGGCTGATAGTCGAGTGCGAGGACCGGGGGACGATGGAGGCGTGGCTCGCCGCCCTCTCGGACGCGATCCGCCGTTAGCTGGCCTGGGCGGGAGGAGGAAGGACGGCATGGCGTCTCTTGCGATCTTCGCCGCGGCGGCGGCGCTTTCGGCGGCGGGCGTCTGCCGCTCGGACTACCCGGACGCAGACGTGGTGGTGCTGGACGACTCCACGCGCATCGAGTACGCGCCGGACGGCACGTACTCGTGCGAGAACGACGAGCGGATCCTCGCGCTCACCGAGAAGGGCGCAAGGATGCTCCGGTCCGCCTCGCTCTCCGTCTCGCGGCGGTACGGGGACGCGGAGTTCGTGCGCGTCGAGGTCGTGGACGCCAGCGGCGCCACGAGGGACGTGGACTTCAGGAAGACCCTCAGCGAGGCCACGGACAACTCGTCCGCCAGCTCCAACATATACGACCCGCTGGACCGCACCGTCACCTGCTCCGTGCCGGGGATCGAGGCGGGCGAGGTGCGGCGCGTCGTCACGCGGAGGCGGGTCTTGAAGCCCAGGATGCGCGGGGCGTTCGCCACGGAGACGCTCTTCGAGCACACGATGCCGATAAGGCGCGCCTCGCTCGAGCTGGTGGCGCCGGCGGCCCTGCCGATAGCGAGCGTGAAGCTCCGCAACCCCGTGGAGGGGACCGTGTCCCGGGCCGCGGACGAGCGCCTCCCCGACGGGCGGGTGGCGATGCGGTGGACCGCGGAGAACGTGCCGCAGGCGTTCCCCGAGCCGGACATGCCCGCGTTCGGGGCCGTCGCGCAGAAGCTCCTCGTGTCCACGTCGGCGAGGTGGGAGGACGTCTCCAGCTGGTACTGGCGCCTCTGCGCGCCGCGCCTCGGGGCGACGAACGCGGCCATGTCCAACCGGGTCTCCAGCCTGGTGGCCGCCCAGCGCACGCGCCTCGGGAAGGTGCGTGCCCTCTTCAGGTTCGTGTCGCAGGAGGTGCGGTACATGGGGCTCACGATGGAGGAGGAGTCCCCGGGGTACGCGCCGCACGACGTCTCCGTGACGTTCGACGGCCGATACGGGGTGTGCCGCGACAAGGCCGCGCTCCTCGTGGCCATGCTCCGCATCGCGGGGATCGAGGCGTATCCCGCGCTCATGTGCGTGGGGCCGAGGATGGACGAGGACGTGCCCCTGCCGTTCTTCAACCATGCCGTCGTCGCCGTCGCGCGCGAGCCGGGGAAGGCCTCCTCGCCCGGCGACTTCATGCTCATGGACCCCACGAACGAGAGCACGCGCGACCTCCTCCCGTCGTATCTCATGGACTGCTCGTACCTCGTCGCGCACCCCTCCGGCCTGCCGCTCGCGACGAGCCCGGTCAGGCCCGCGGACGAGAACGCGATGCGGGCCGAGACGAAGGGGGCGCTCTCCCCGGACGGCTCCGCGCTCGTGGAGTCGAAGGCCTCGTTCGGCGGCGTCAACGACCTCTACCGCAACGCGCTCCTCAGGATGACCCCCGAGGCCAGGCGCAGGCTCTTCGAGAGGTCCATCCGCGAACGCCATCCCGGCGCGGAGCTGCTCTCCCTCGAGATCTCGCCGGCGGATCTCCGTGACACCGACACGCCCCTCTCCGTCTCGCTCTCCGCGAGGCTGCCGGACCTGGTTCTCCGCGGCAGGACCCGCGACGAGCTCGCGCCGCCGTTCCTGTTCGGCGGCTTCTCGCTCGCCAGCTCCATCCTCGTGGGCGGCACCTCGCTCGAGAGCCGCCGCTATCCGCTCGTCTTCACCTCCACGGCCCTCGCGGAGGAGCGCGTCTCGCTGAGGCTCTGCGACTCCGTCGGGGAGCCCGTCTTCATGCCGCCGGACGTCGACGTCCGCCGCGGCGGCTACCGCTACGAGCGGCGCATGTCGTCCGCCGGAGGCGAGCTCGCCGCCTCGCGGCGCTGCTCCGTGGACGCCACGGAGCTCTCCCCCGGGGAGTACCCGGAGCTCAAGCGGGACCTCGAGGAGATCGAGATCGCCGGAAGGCAGAGGCCCCTCTTCCGCTCGCGAGGCGACGCGGGCGCGAACGTGCGCACGCTCTACGAGCGCCGCGACGTGCGCATATCCGCCC
>CAVERN010000045.1:0-11196 GCA_963618095.1 bacterium
ATATATAATACTACCATTACCACTACCACTACCACTACCAGTATCACCTTCTTTCTGATCCCCCCCCCTATACTATAGGGGGGGGCACCTCGGCAATTTGCCAACGTGGCCTTTCGCTCTGCCGCGATCCATGGTATAATCCGCCGCATGAAAGACTGGAATACATACGCCGTCGCGCTCCTCGCCATCTGGTGCGCGTGCCTCACCTTCAATTCGCCGTCTAGTGGACGCGCAGACGACTCGGTCGACATCACGGACAGCCCGCCGACCATCGACCTAAAAGGCGCGACCGCGCTCTGGCGCGGAGGCGGCGACCTCGTCCTCGACTGCTACTGCCGCGTCGCCCCGTTGGTCCCCGGATCCGCGTATTCGGCGCTTCAGCGGTGCCGCCTCTCGTTCCATGGCGACGGACGGCTCGCCAGCGCCGAACTGCTCCCCGACATCACGCGTCTGGCGACACGCTGCAACTTGGGCGCGGGGAGAAACGTCTCGGCGGCCGCGGCGGCGGACGCGGCGGTGCGGGAAAGGGCGCTGGCGGAACAGATGCGCAGGCGAGCCGCTACAAGTTCCGCGCCATGACCCTGATCCTGTCCGTGAGCAGCTCGGCCTTCGTCAGCAGCCCGCCCGTCGAGAAGGTCAGCCGACACCGCTGGAACACCGAATACGCCGACCCGTCCGTCTGCGGGCCGAACTTGCAGTAGCAGTCCAGCGTCAGCCCCTTCTCCCCGTCGAACGTCCACTCGCCCGCCGTCCCTGCGCTGTCGAGCACGATGGGCGAGTCCGTAAAATCCTCCTGCGCGTCGCCCGTCAACTTGGACGGAACGCCCAGGATCTTCCGCGCCGACTCCGGCTCGAGCGAGACCTGCGTCTGCATCGGGTCCGTGCCGTTCCGCGCAATGTCTATTCCGCCGCCCGGAACGAGCCCGTTGATGAATTTCGCCACCGCGTTGAACCACGATGCCGGCACCTGCGTTATCGGAGCCCTCGGCCTGAAATCGTCCTTCAGCATCCCGCGCCTCCTCAGACCGTCGTCCGCTCAGTCTTCAGCTTCTCGAACAGATTGCTGTTTCCGATCCGCGACGCGGTGAACCCCGTGAAACTCGTCTCGTGCGACGGAGTCGTCATCGACATGGCGATGCTCGCCCCCTCCATCGCGCCCGGGTCGGCGACCCCCGCGAACCGCGTCACGGTCTCCGTCTGCACTCCCGTGTACGCGACCTGATGAAAGCCCTTCGGCACTCCGTCAACGAAGTACGACGGCACCCACTCCACCGCGAAGCACACCGGCGTCGTCCTCCGCGACACGACCACCCCATTGCCATTGTAGTATCCCACGATAGCCCCCCCCCTCTCACGCGACCGAAAGCGCCTTCTCGAACGTCAGGCGCGAACGCCGGTACCCAGTCCCCTCCCCCGACGTCGACCTGCCCGCAACGTCCCATCCCGCCGTCGCCTCTCCGCCTCCCCCCAGCACCTCGAGCTCGACGGCCACAATCCCGTCCGTCACGTCGGACGCGCACGGCTCCAGCCCCTCCCACAGCACCACCGGCGTGCAGGACGCGGACAGCGAACACGACTGGAGCGCGTCGACGCCCCCGGCCATCGCCCCCATCAGATTCTGCGGACGATGGCGCGGACTGACGCAGAACGCGACCGGGAACAGGTTTATCGCCGCCGCCCCCTCGTTCGCCGTGCCGGACAGCGTTATCCGCGGCACCGCTCCGAGCGCCGTCTCGCACCTCACTCCCGTCAGCATGGCGGCGACGCCCGCGCACTCCTGCCCCAGGCGCGCGGAGAAGTCGACAGCGCCCACGACCTCGTAGACGCACTTCGGGCTGTAGACCACGGGCCCGAAGTCCGCCGCCTCGAACGGCCCGCTGTGGGCGCATCGCGCGGACGAACGGGTCGCGCCGTCGTCCGACGACACGCAGACGAGGTTCGCCCCCGCCACGCCGAAATAGTCCACCGTCTGGCCGAACTCTCCGCTCATCCCCGCCCCTCTCACTTCGCCGCCATCAGCTCGTCAAGCTTCTCGGCGAGGTCTCTCGTGTTCCTCGCCGTCTCTATCACCGCCGCGTCCGCCGCCGCCTTCTCCTCCTTGGCGAACGCCACCTGCCTCACCGCCTCGTCCGCCGCCGACAGCGACCCGAACTCCGCCTTGCGCCAGTCGCGCCGCCGCCACTTCAGCCGCTCGAAGTCCTTCTTCCACTGCACCTCGGCGGCGGCCTGCGCCCTGTGCTCGTCGATCGCCGCCTGCATCGACCCCTTGTCGCGATACCACCCCCACGCCCTGGACAGACGGCTCTCGGCGGCCCCCTGCCGCCCCTCCGCGTCGCCCTGCGCCTTCCGCCGCTCCGCCAGCTCCGCCCGCAGATCCGCCAGCCGCCTCTGCGCGAGCTGCGCCTCCATCCGCTCGCGCTCCCTGCGCTCCTCCTGGATCCGCTCCTCCGTCTCGCGGGCACGGATCTGCTCCAGCCGCTCCTCGCCGACGCGCTGCCGCTCCATTTCGTCCTTCACCTTCGCCGAGCGCTCGTTCTCCGCCCGCAGCGCCTCCGCCTCGCCCCTCGTCTGCAGCGCGTCCGCCGAGCGCTCCAGCGAGGCAAGACGGCTCCGCGCCTCCTTCGCGTCCCTCGCAGCCCTCTCCGCCTCCTCGCGGGCTCGGTTCGCCTCCGTATCGGACCTCCACATGCTCTCGCGCCGAGCCTGGTACCCCTCGTCGCTCTCGCGGTACTCCTCGACAGCCTCGTTCGCCAGCCTCTCCGACTCCTCCTCGGTGTGCTTCCCGACGTAAGACCAGCGCCCCTTGCTCCGCAGATAGCGCCCTCTCCGCCCCTTGCGCTTCCGCCTGTACGTGCGGTCGTAGACCTCCTTCTCCATCCGCTTCAGCTCGGCGGCGTCCTCGTCCCTGGCCCTCTCGGCCTCGCCCACCTTCTCCTCCGCCGCCGCCTGCGCCTTCTCCGCCGCCGCCAGCCTGTCCCTCGCCGCCTCGACCTGCGCCGACACCTTGTCCTTCGCCGCCCCGAGGTCAACCTCCGCAAGCAGGGCGTTCGCCGCGTCGTCCGCCGTCTCCTTGTCCGCCCCCGCCGCAATACGCCTCTGCCGCGCAAGCTCGATCTCGGCCTTCGTCAGCTCCTTCACGCTGTCGATCTCGCGCTCCCTCCGCTTCATGGAATCGTCGATCTGCGCGACGTTCGACGAATATGCCTTCGCCATGGCGGCTATGCTCGCGTCCATGGCCTTGTGCATCTCCTCGGTCTTCCGCTTCATCCGCTCGAGCGCCCTCTCCGCCCTGGCCGCCGGGCTCACGAAGCTGTCGAAGAACAGCATCACCAGGCGCGCTCCAGTCGCCCATATGCCGCCCGTGAGCAGATCCTTCGCGAGGTTGCCTATCTTCGCGAACACCCCGCCCATGCCGCTTCCGAGAATCGTCGCGGCACGTCCGAGGTCGGCCATGCTCCGCTTCGCCGCGTTCGCGCCAGTCGGGTCGAACGCGCTCGTCAGGCGTATCCGTATCTCGTCAGCACCCATGGCACCTCCCCCCCGAAATGTGATACAATGCCGTCCGTGGACAGCGCGCTCGACAGATTCATGGACGGATGGAACCGCCCGCGCAGAACGCATCTGCCCAGCCCGGACTGGTACAGATGGGGCGGCCTCGCGCTCGCCGCCCTCGCCGCCCTCGCCGCGCTGTCGAGGCAGACCGTCACGACGCGCCACCCTTCCCGCCGCCCCGCTCCGCCGTCAGCCGTCTGCGGATCTCGCCCAGCGTCGCCATGTAGTCCGCCATCATCCGCGCCGTGGCAGGCTTCAGCGTCGCGCCGGCCTCCACCTGCGAGGCGAGCACCATGGCGTTGAGCCGCGACGGCGTCTGCGCCATCATGTCGAGATACGTCATCCCGGTCGTCGCCGCCGCCTGAGCCACCACGCGCTCGAGCCGCTCCAGATTCTCCTCGGCCCTCGACCTGTCCGCCCTCATGCGGTGCGCCCTCGCCGCCTCCGTCTCCGCCGGGACGGCATCGTCGAACCCCCATGCCGCGTAGTGGCACGCACGCTCCATCTCGCGCGCGGTGCACGGCACAGAGCGAAGCCACCTCTTCACGGCGCGCTCGATCGCCTCCGGCGTCTCGAGCCCGGCAAACGCCTTCGGGACGGTCGCGTGGGCGCAGGCGAAGAAGAAGAACGACTGCTGCGTCTCCGCGTCCGAGCTCGCCCTCTCCGCGAAGTCCTCCAGCCACATCACCGCCGCGACCGTCGGCTCGTGGAACGGCACGTCCCCCGCCCATCCAACGCGCGGATGGTTCGCCGGGGTTGTCTCCGCCCCGGCCTCGAGCCGAACGGCAAGCTGGTTCAGGCGGTCGAAGTCGTCGAGCGTCGGAGCAAGCCCCTCCGCCCGCAGATCCTCCCAGTCCTCCCTCGCCAGCTCCGCGATCACGATTCGCCCGTCCCCTCTTCGCCGACCATCGGGAAGGACACCGTCCACGAGTACTGCACGTAGCCGCCCTCCGGGCAGGACTTCGCAAGCGGACTCGACAGCGTCGCTCCGAGCGCCGTCGCGGACGCGGTGAGCGAGACCGTCGGAGCGGTCGCGGAATACCAGTTCATCGCGTACGAGCACGTCGCCGTGCCGCCATGGAGGTCGTACGCCACCGTCTCGCCCTTCGGCTGCGCGATGGTCACCTCGACCGGGAACTCCGCCTCGACGGACTCGAGGCCGTAGTCGCTCGCCGCGTCCGCGGCCTCGCCCCCCGCCTTGATCTCGCAGAAGCCGAGGAAGTCCTGCGCCCGGTGGCGCGTCGTCAGCGAGAACGACGGCAGAGCGTATGCGCGAAGCTGCGTCGCCCCGGCCTGCACCATCTGCCCCGACGCGGACACGCTCGGAGGCTGCCCCATCTGCGTCCGGACGCTCACTCCGCCGAGCACCACCGGCCTGTCGAGCCCATCCCCCGCCGCGACCACCCTGCCGAGGCGCGGAAACGTGGCGGAAGTCAGCGCGGCGACCACCTGGTACTCCGCCGACGGCGCGGCGGTCTCGCCCCACGAGTCCACCACGGCGGCGTCGCCGTACACGTTCGCCCCCGACGTCGACTGCATCGAGCGGTTCTCCTCCGACGAGACCACCTTCAGCGCGCCGTTGCTCGCCGTCTCGAGCCCGAAGTAGTCGATGCCCGAATTGAATGTCGCATTAGCCATCCATCACCTCCTGTTGTCGTGTCCTTCCCGATATCTCCACGTTCCACACGGCGTACCATGCGCCGTCAGCCGCGTCGAAGCCCATGTCTCCGCCCGTGCGGCGCAGCCCGTCCACGTCCACCTCATCCGTGCCCAGCGCCACGCACCTGTCGCCGAGCATGACGCCCTCCAGCCACAGCGCGACCGCCTCGTGCGCCGAGGCGAACAGAGCCCCGTCCGCGCTCTCCGCCGCCTCCACCCTCAGCCTCACCTCCGCCGACACGGCGAACGCGCACAGCGCCTCGTTCGCCTGCGCGAAGCCATGCACCCGCACCTGAAGCGAGGTCGGATCCTGCTCCCTGGCCTCGCCCGCCGCCGCCGTCTCGAGAAGCCCCACGCACGGAACGCCCGTCCCCAGCCCCCGCAGGGACTCGAGAAGCCGCGCCTCCAGAGCCGCGCTCGCAGACCGCCTGCTCATGTCGCGAACCTCCGCGACTTCAGACCAGCCGAAATCTTCTTGTTGATCAGGTTCGACGCGGCTCGCACGGCCTCCGCCACCGCGCCCGGCTGCATCGCCTTGCGGATGTAGCCCAGGCGGTTCACGATCTCGATCGCGATGTCAGTCTCAGTCTCGGTCATCTCCCGGTCGACCATGCCGGGCGTGATCCGCGCGTCCGGGTTGTCGCTCGGCGAAGACCGTCCGAACAGCGACGCCATGAACCACCCCCACGACTTCTTGGCCAGCCCCCAGCCGCGTATCCGCCCGTACAATCGCCGCGCCTCGCGCCGCATGTGCGCCTCGGAGAAGGGGCGCACGGCCCATCCCCCCCTCGGCCCCCTCTCAGGCTCGCCGCCGTACACGTACCGTTGGTCGAACCATCTCTCCCCGCGCGACCACCGCGCTATCTGCATCCGCCTCAGGGGCCTGCCCGCATGTCCCCTCGCAATCCACTTCGGCGGCAGGTCGGACTTCCTCACCTCGTCCCGCTCCACGAACTTCTTCGCCTTCCGCGTCCTCGCGCGGAGCGACCTCAGCAGGTCGAGCGTCGCGGAGCGCACCGCCGACTTCATGTCCCTCCTCGTCTCCCGCTGATACCGCCCGAGCGCCTCGACGAACGCCCTGACGTCCGCCTCCGGCACGTCGCAGCCCATGAAGACCCCCGCCGCGCTCATGCCGGCCTCCTTGACCTGCATGTCATCGTCCAGTATCCGTCGTGCCTCGACGCCGCGGACACGCGAAGCCTCGTCTCTCCGATCGTCAGCTCGTCCCCGACCTGCGGCTCCGACCGCTCGATCCACCTCTCCGCCGCGAAGGCCACGAACCACACGCGGCACGACGTCGGCGCGAACGCGTCCCCCGACGGGTCCAGCACCTCGCTCTCGACCGCCAGCACCTCCAGCGGCTGGCGAATCTCGGTCCCCGGACGGCGGTATGCCGCCACGTGCCGCCCGAGCGGGGCGGAGAGCCCCAGCGTGAGCGTCGCGCCCACGGGGTCCGTCCTCGCGCTCGTCACGATGTGCCACTCGCCTGACAGATCCACCGCGCTCCCCTTCGCAAGCGAGGGGAAGTCGCAAGACCGCCCGACGACGCGCCGCATCTCCTGCGGCGCGTCCGCCGTGACGGTCTCGCCCGAAAGGTCGCGGGACGAGACCGACAGCACGTCGCCCTCCGCCTCCCCGTGGCGCATCCGCATGGACACGCCCGGCAGGGAGGCGAAGAGCGACTCCATCGCCGCGTCTATCATCGCGACCATCGGGCCTCGCCCCCGCTATGCGACCACGGTCGTGCCCCTGGAGAACGCCTCCGGCTGGCGGACGATGAAGTCCGCGTCCTGAAGCGCGACCACGCGCAGGGCGCCCTTGGTGCACTGGCTGTACTGGTCGACGACGATGTCCGTGCCGGACCAGAGGCAGAGCATCAGCTGCGAGAAGTCTCCGAAGAGGAGCTGCTTCGCCGGGGCTATGTTCGACTTCACGAACCTGTACCCCTGCACCGTGTTCGTCGCGGTGTCGAGGAGATACCTGCCGCTCGTCACGCCGCCGACCGTTCCGTCGGCGCCGGCGACGGACGTCCAGTCGATCGTGCCGCCGAGAAGAGCCCAGACGGACGGACGCCCGACGAAGCACTGCGGACCGAGGTTGCCGTTCGCCTCGTCGATCTTCGTGACCATCTCGAGCACCTTGGCGAGCGTGGGCGCGCCGGCGGCGAACGAGACGGTCTGCGCGATCTGGGCGGCAAGCCCGTTCGGCATGCCGTTCGCGCCCGTGCCGTTGAACCCCGCGTTCTCGAGAGCCCACGCGATGGCGTACACCAGCTCGCGCACCACGAAGCCCTGCACGTCGATGGACGACTGGAGCAGCAGCTTGCGCGTGATGTCGGTGTATGCGCCTACGGTGTGCGGCTTGGCCTCGATCTGCCCGAAGGTCGGGTTGGTCTTGGACGCATCGCCGTTCTCGGCGGTGATCCACGCGGCGGTGGCCTTGCCGCCCTTCGGGATGGCTATGTTGCCCGTCAGCCCGGAAAGCGTCTGCATGCCCGCGCCCGTCAGCACCAGCGCGTCGCGCAGCGCCTCGATGAACGAGCCGGAGAGGAGGTTCGTCGCGACGGTCGCGCTCCCAGCCCCTCCGACCCCGGCGACGCCGCCGGAAGCCGTGGCCGCATCAAACGCGGGCGTGCCGAGCATCAGACCGCCGTCGGCGGCATTGGCCGCCGCGCGGATGAAGTCCGGAACTATGATGCCCTGCGCGGCCTTGCGCCCGGTCTGCGCCACGATCTCGTCCGAGACCTCGCGCTCGTAGCCGATGTCGACGGACGTGTCCCCGGCAAGCGCGCGGAGGACGTTCGCGAGATTGTAGCGACGCCTCACCTCGCGCTCGACGCTTTCGTCCACGACGGCGCGCACCTCGCCCGGCGCGGGCATCGCGGGCTTGTTGGCGTTCGCCTTCTCGCGCAGCTCGGCCTGATACTTCTCGACGCGCCCCTCCAGCTCGGAGCGGATCTCGTCGAACGACTTCCCGCTCCTGACCAGCGCATCGACCTCCGCGTGCTCCACGTTCCCCGCCTTCGCGAGACGGAAGCACTCAACGACCTGATTTGGATCCATTGATTTTGTCTCCCCTTTTACGACGGCGGGTGAAGCCGCCGCTTTTCCTTCTAGCGAACGGCCGACGCCAACCGTGGCGTCGGCAGGAACGTTCACGAAGCTCGCCTCGTGCGGAATCCACCGCACCGCACGATAGATCGGCTCGCCGTCATCGGCCTCGCCGACCATCCTGTACTCGGCCACCCGGTAGCCGACCGACATGTTGCGCCGCAGCCCCGCCAGCGCGTCGCGCCGTATCTCCTGCGCCCTCTCGCCGCAGCAGAACTCAACCTCGCCGGACAGCTTGCCGTTCTCCACCTTCGGCTCGCGCATCAGCCCGATCTGGTCTCCGCAGTGCGTGTCCTGGATGACGAGCCCGTCCTCCATGCGCGAGAAGTCTATCTCGCCCTCGCCATGCCCCAGCACCTCGTAGCCGTGGATCCCCTTGCCGGTGCGCGGGTCGTACATGTACCCGCGCAGATACGGCTCCTCCGACGACACGGAGAGGCGCACGGCGGCCCTTGCCGCCTCGCCCTCCCCCTCGCGCACTATCTCGACCGCCCCCTCGCGAAAGGCAAGGGAACTCCCGCCGCACGACGCGGCATCACCTTCCTTCTTCCGTCTGTCCATCCTCGTCCTCCTTCGGCTTCTCAGGATCTCCGTCCCCTCCGCCGTCCCCTCCGGACACGGCGGTGTTCATCGGCAGGGGCTCGGAGAGCCCGTAGTCGTCGCGCATGGCCTTCACGCGCGCCGCCTCCTCGATGTTGTCGTCTATGTCGCACCCGTACTCCGCGGCGACCTGCGCGTCCGTCTTCCAGTGATGCGCCACCGCGACCGTCGCGGCGTTCACGTCCTTCATCGGGTCGACCCACGCCCAGCGGCGGCCGCGGAACGAATGCTCCGCCAGCCGCTCGAAGTCTGAAAGCCCATACCGCCCCGACACGGCCAGCGAGAGGAACGACGCCAGCCACGCCCTGAACACCGGCGTACAGCACTGGTCGATGAAGTCCGCCTGAAGCGTCATCCACGAATCGCGCTCCGAAAGCGTCCCCGCCCTCACCGACGAGTAGTTCACCCCAGCCCAGTCGTTGGCGAAGTTCGCGTACTCCACGTCCAGCGCGTTCGCGAGGTCTCGCTTCATCGTCGCCTTGAACGCCGTGACCTCGCGGTTCGGATGCTGCGGAACCTTCGCCTCGTAGTCCCACCCCTCCGGGAGCACCACGTCGTGCCCCTTGCGCGAATGGCGGCGAAGCCGCCCCTGCTCCTCCGCGTCCTCGTCGAGCTGCTTCAGCTCGCTCTCGCGCCCGAGCGGCGCCTTGAACACGCCTATCCAGTTCGCCTCGTCCCTCGCCGCCACCAGCTCCGCCGCGTTGAACTCCTCGAGCATCTTGCCGTTCTTCAGCGCGGCGTGGACGACCGGCACGCCCCTCGTCTGGCACTCGTCGTTCTGCGAAAACACGTGGACTACCTCGGACGCGGGAACGCGCATCAGATGGTGCGTCCGCCCGTTGAACACGACCGGAGCCGTGCAGTCCTCCTGCCGACCGTCGAACCAGTACGCCACCACGCGGTATGTCTCCGGCGCGACCTCCACGCCGTTGCGGATCCAGTTGCCGTCCTCCGTGGTGCGGTTCAGCCACTCGGGGCAGGCGTCGGGGCGAACCACCCGAAGCGACATGCCGTACGGGTTCTGCGCACGGCGGTCGATCCAGACGAACGCCTCGCCGTCCCGCGCCCAGCACAGCGCCGCGAGACGGCAGATCGCCGCGAAAGACTTAACCCCGGTCACGTCCGCCCAGAGACGGTTCGTCGCCCATCTGCGGAAGTGCCACTCGACGAAGTACGCGGCGTCCCTGTCGCCCTCCGGGCTGTCCATGGACACGAGCGCGCCGCTCTTCAGCATGAAGCCGTCCGGCCCGACCACGTTCGACTTGAACAGGGAGAGAAACTTCCTGAAGTCCCCGTTGTTCTTGTGCATCTCGCGCGACCGCGCCCTCATCGGGGCGAGCGCGGAGGCGATCTCCTGGTTCGAGAAGCCCCCGTCCCACGTCCATGCGCCCAGCATGTCCGAAACCTCCACCGCCGCGAAGGAGCGGCGCATCGCCGGCATCGGCGCAACGCCCTGCGCCGGAGGTCGAGCCTTCGCCCTATGCGAGAACGGCCACATCAGAAGCGCACCTCCACCGCCCTGACGCCTCCCGATCCCGCGACGCCCCGCTCCTCCGCCTCCGCCTGCTGCACGTACTGCGCGCGGATCGAGAGCAGCTCGTCGAGCGACTTGTACGTGATGGAGATCTCGCCCACGGAGATCGATCGGTTCGGGTTCGCCCCCCAGGTCTGCATCGCCCTGTCGATGGCGGCGACGACCTCCCACTTCGCGGACGCCCCCGCGCACGCCACAACCAGGCTTCCGTGCCCGCCGTCCGGAACGGAAACGCATCCGCCCGCGTCCGTCACGAACACGGTCCACGGCACCCGCCCCACCTTGCCTGCCGTCGGGATCGCCCCGCTCCACACTCCCGAGCCGTCGCTCGCCAGCGACACCTCGGACGAGCCGAACGCCACCCGGACGGCGGTTGCGTCCGCCGCCTCGACGACGACCACCGCCGTCTCGCCCGCGTAGTAGCGGGGCCTGAATGCTGTCCTTATCGCGCCCACGCCGAGCATTGTATCACATGGCGGGCGGCGTCAAGGGGGCGCGCCCCGAGAAAATACCGAAATACGGAATATTTTCCCGCGCTACGCCCCCGCGCGGGACAGCTCCTCCGCCGTCATCCTCCGCGACGCGGTGAACGAATACCCGCACGTGCTGCACACGCGGTGCTCGAACCTCGTCGCGAAGTGGACGTTGTAGTGCACCCCGTTCGCAGCGGTCGTCCTCGACGAGCGGCAGTGCGGACACTGCACGGGCATTGGCGCGGGAACGCACACGCGCGTCGAGTAC
>CAVERN010000046.1:0-1220 GCA_963618095.1 bacterium
ACGGGGCCGAGGAGGCCGCTCGGCAGCGGCTCGTCGTTCTTGTCCCAGTGCTTCCACGTGGTGAACGTGCAGCGGCCTGTGGGCGACCTCCTCCCCTCCTTCACCCACTGCGGAATCCTCCGGATGCCGATCTCCTTCACGCCGTTCGAGACCTTCCCCTTCCACTCGCAGTCGTCCGCGAACTGGCGGTCATCGCCGATGAGGCGGTTCGCCCAGAGGTTCGTCACGCGGATGCGCAGGGCGAGCTCGTCGCGCGCCATGAGCGCGTCCGTGACGTCCACGCGGAACGGCGGCTTCCACAGCGTCGCGAGCTTCTTCCCGTTCACCGTGACCTCGGCGAAGTCCTTCACTGCGCCGAGGTCGAGCGCCACGCGGCCGCCCGCGCGCAGACGCCCGTCTCGGCGTCCCACAGCTCCGGCGCGCGGCCGGCCTCGCGGAACGACAGCGAATAGACGCCTCCGGCCACGGTCTTGAAGCGGAGGCGGCCGAACGCGTCGCGGTCTGTCGGAACGGCCTTCCCGTCGGCGCCGGAGACCTTCCACTCGCCGTGCACCACGCAGTCCTCGCCCTTCTCGGAGAGCACCCGGAAGCGCACGACCCTCCCGCCCAGGTACGCGGCGTCCACGATGAACGCGCCCTGCGCGCGCCAGCCCTCGAAGCTCGCGTCCCGGGCCTTCGGCCAGCGCGGGAACACGTTGATCGCGCCGTCCCAGCTCTGGAGCATCATCTCCTGGAACGGTGCCATCACCGAGAGCGTCTCGCTCCACGCGCCCGCCCGGCCGTAGTTCTGGATCGCCATCGCCCACACGAGCCCGTTCGGATGCGTCCACTGGCTCAGGCCCCGGCGGAACTCCGCGTACGTCTTCTCGGGAATGCATCCGTTGCCGCGCGGCGTGCCGATCTTCCAGGTCGTGCCGTGGCCCTCGTACCAGGACTCCTCCCGGCTGCGGGGGCTCAGCGTCCCGTCCCAGACGTTCGTGTTCGCGGCGTACGGGAACGCCCAGCGCCGGTGCTCCGGCGGGTTGACGAGCGTGCAGTGCCATTCGTAGTCCGTCGCCTTCTCCGGACGCGCGTAGCCGCCGGCAAGGTTGTCGAGGCGGTCCTGCCAGTCGCGCCGCAGCCCCTCGTCGACGCCGAGCGCCTTCGACGCCTCGATCGCCGCGTATAGGCTGTGGCGGCAGTGGATCATCACCTGCCAGCCGTCGCAGAGCTTCATCGGG
>CAVERN010000046.1:1493-11088 GCA_963618095.1 bacterium
AAGCCCTCGAGCTGGATGAACACGCCGCGCCCGTGGTAGTAGTCCTTCGCGATCTTGCGCCCGATGTCCGCGAAGAAGTCGCAGCAGTCGAAGTACGCCTCGGTCTGCTCCAGGTGGTTCGCCGTGAGGTCGCCCCAGTAGATCGCCTCCATGTTGTAGTTCGCGTGGTAGTCGCCGTGCCAGCACGAGTAGTCGTTGACCGTCGAGGGCAGGAAGAGCCCGGGCGGGACGGTGCCGCCGCGGAGCACGCACCGGCGCGCGTGGTACGTCGCGTACCAGAGGTCCTCGAGGTAGGGGTCCTGCGGGATCGACACGCGGCTCCTCCAGTACTCCTGCGCCGCCTTCTTCGCCGCCGCGACGTACTCGGCGTGCGCCTTCGGCCTCGCGGCGGCGAGCGAGGCGTCGCGCGTGGTCTTCACCGTGACGGCGAGCTCGCCCGCCGCCCCGTCGCCGAGGAGAACCCCCTTCGGCCCAAGCCTGACCTGTCCCCTCGGCATGAACTCGATCCAGGCGTCGCCGCTCTCGGCCGCGCCGTTCGGCACCTCGCAGCGGCCGAGCCCCTTCTGCGCGGTGTCGAGCGTCATCGTGTAGCGGAAGCCGTCCGGGAACGTGAGGTCGGGGTAGAAGCGCTGCTCGATCACGCCCGCCGCGCCGTCCACGCGCGCCGTCGGCGGCGGCAGCGGATCCACGGGCACGCTCCTCGCGTTGCGGATGAAGCCCCCGTGCTTCCCGACGATCGCGTAGCGGCTCGCCCAGTCGAGGAAGTTCGGGTCCTTCCAGCGCCACATCTGGAACCACACGGGGATGTCCTTCTTGCGCCCGAGGCACGTCTGCTCGCTCCACCCCCTCATCCTCCAGGCGACGGAGAGGACGTTCTCGACGGGATCGACCACCGCCTCGGCGACGATCTCCGGGCCGTCGGGCCAGGCGAGCGTGATCTCGAGGCGCCCCTCCTCGATGAAGAGGCGCTGGGTCGTCTTCATGTAGCCGGCGAAGTCCGTGGGGATGCGCATGCGAAGCTCGCCGACAGGCTTCGGGTTCGGGAACGCATGGCTCCTGAGCGGGGTCTTGGAGTTGTCGGAGAGGAGCTCCATCATCCGCTTCTCGTTCTTCGTGCCCTTCGTCGCGCGCGACTTCGTGGTCGGCCCGTTGCCGCCCGACGCCTGCCAGCCCTCCTTAAGCACGCCGTCGCGGTACTCCTTGACGGACGCGGGGCGCACGTACTCGTTCGTGAACACGCGCCGGTCCCACACGTCCCCCTTGCCGAAGCGGAAGACCACCGCGTCCGCGTCCTGGTACGTGGAGACGGAGAGGTCTCCGTTGCCGAGGAGAAGCCCCTCCTCCGGCGCGAGCGACGGCCCCTCGATCACGCGCACGTGCCCCGCCCAGGCCGCGCCCGCGCAGCAGAGCGCAAGGCCGGCCAGCATCGCCATCCTCATCGTTTCGCACTTCATTCCCGCACCTCCCTCTCCCTGTCTCGACCTCTATCTCACCACAATCACCGTCCCCGGCGCGCCATGGCGCGCCACGAGGTATCCGTCGCGCACCCTGAGGCGAGCGCACACCCCGTCGGGAACCCCCTCGAACACGGCCGAGGCGAGGTTCTGGTTCCCCGTGCGGTGCCTGAAGTTGTTCCAGTAGCCGGTGCCCTGGATGATGCGCCCGTCGAACGCGAAGCCCGTCGCGTAGCCCGAGCCCGTCTCGCCCTCCGCCGGCTGGAAGCAGAGGTAGTGCCAGCTGTTGGCGTCGAGCCCCTCGGCGCAGCCGTCCACCGAGACGCCGTCCTTCCACCAGCGCCCGCCCCAGACGAACCTCGACGCGCTCTTGCACGTAAGCGGGTCCTCCGCCCTGTACGCGCCCGCACCGCTTCCGCCGCGGTGCCAGAAGTACCCGTTGTACGCGCGCCCGCCGCCGAGCAGGAAGCCGCCCGGGCGGCCGTTCGCCGTGCCGAGCACCCAGAACACGGTCTTGATGCCAACGAGGTCGTTCGTCACGCCCTGCGCGTCCTCGAAGAGCATGAAGTTCGAGCCGCTCTGGTAGAGGAGCATCGTCGGCATCCCGTTCAGCGAGTTCGCCATGTACCGCGGCATGGAGGCGCTCAAGGCCGAGAAGTACTTCGACCCGCACACTGCCTTCACCCCGTCGCCGACCTTGGAGCGCCACTCCGCGACGCCCACGTAGCCGTCCTGCTCCTCGAGCGTCAGCGTCGAGGCGTCGGACATGTCGAAGTGCGCGATGCGCCCTTCCGTGGCGAGGGCGGGCGCCACCTTCGGCGTCGCGTTCGCAAGAGCCAGCGTCGCGCCGCCCGAGACGGAGACCGCGCCCGCGAACGCGCCGAGGTCGCCCACCGTCGCGTCCGCCGTCACGATGAGCGCGCCCGCGCCCGTGACGGCCCTCACCGCCGCCGGCGAGGCGATCGTCGCGCTCGCTCCCTCCGCGACATCGAGCGAGACCATCTCCTCAGGCTCCGCCGCGTCCGGCAGCGGCTGAGGCTCCGCGCCGAACCACTTCCTCATGAGGTAGTTGCGCGTGGCCACCTTCTCGCGCTCCGTGAGCGGACGGTCGTAGACGAGGACGTCGCCGAACGACGACCCGCCGTACCGGGTCGAGTTGTTGCCGCTCGCGATCGCGGAGAAGTACGCGGGCTGCGCGGTGTGCACCTCGACGAGCGTGAACTCGTTCGTGGCGGGAAGCGCGAAGCGCGTCGTCCTCACCCCGTTCGTCCAGATCTCGCCTGTCGCCATCGGGCTGTCCTGCACGACGAACAGCGGGAAGTCGCTCCCGGACTTCTGCCGGGTCTGGTCTGTCGAGTCCTCGCCGTCCGGCGCCTTCGCGTACATGCCGAGCATCTGCGCGGGATCGTCGCTCGCGTGGTCCTTCGGACGCCAGACCACGTAGGCGGAGCGCAGAGAGTGGACGGGGGAGTCGAGATGCATGAACGGGCCGCCCGCCCCGGCCGTCCCGAAGTCGAGGCACCTGTTGGTCGAGGCCGCGTCGTCCGCGATCCACGGAAGGCACGAGCCGCTCCACGCGCACAGCGCGCGCCGCCTCGCCTCGTCCTCCCAAGTGGCCACGTAGTCTACGCCGCCCTCGGTCTTCACCACGAGCTGGCGCGAGCGGGCGTTGGGGTCGAAGTGCATGAGCGGATCCGCCGCGAGCTCGCAGTCGGTCGCCGGCGCGCGCGGGCCAGAGACGGTGAGCGTCCCCTCCGCGACCGAGACCGCGCCCGTCGCGACGCCCACGTCGAGCGCGCCCGCGCCCGTCTTCACGATCCTCGCCTCGCCGCCGAGCGCGCCGAAGCGCACCGAGCGCCCGGCGCTCACGTCGATCTCCGTCTCCGCGCTCGCGACGACGGACTGCGCGCCGACCTCCCGCTCCACGCCGCCGCCCGCCTCGGCGTAGCCCGGCGCCGTTCGCCCGAGCCACTTCCGGAGGAGGTAGGCGGAGACGTCCCGGATCTCCGTCTCGCTCAGCGGCCTGCGGTAGAGGAAGAGCTCGCCGAGCTGCGCTCCGCCGCGGTACTGCCCGTCGGAATTGATGCCGAAGCGCGTGATGCCGGCCCCGGGCGTCTGGACGGCCACCACCTGGAAGCCCGGCGAGAGGAGCCGTCCCGCCGGATCGACCTTCAGCCCGTTCACGAACGCGACGCCGTCCGTCGGCGCGAGATGCCGCACATCGTCGCACTCGTTCGTCCGGAGGATCCCCACGTTGTGCCAGGCGTTGTACGTCGCAAGCCACTTCCGCTCGAACGCCTTCGCGTCCGCGAGGCTCGGCCCCGTGCCACGCGCGTGGAAGGCGGCGACCATCGTCGTCACGCCCGACAGCGAGAGCCTTTCCGTGATGTTCGTTTCCGTGGCGGACGGCGCCTCGGTCGTGTACTGGAGGTACCGGCCGCCGTACTGGGTCATGTCCCCGAGGTCGATCACGTTGAGCCCCCGGGAGGGACAGTCCTTCAGCACCTCGCTGCGGCAGGACGCATAGCAGCGCAGGTAGAACGCCTTTCCGTTCACCGCCGTCGAGACGAGGTTCGAGAGGCCGTTGAACCAGAGCGTGTCGCCGCCTTCGTCGCGGTAGACGCTCAGGGACGCCTCGTCGGAGGCGTCGAAGTGCGCGAAGCAGTCGCGCGGAAGCGCGTCGGCGCACAAGAACCCTTAACGCCGCAATATTACCATTATGGTTTTTTTTTTCAACCCAAACTTCAGCCGTGTAGAAATGACGGCTAAACCTCCCGTCCGCAAATCGCAAATCATGCGTTAGCTGGTAGGGCGCGACGTCCTCGGCGCGCCGATTCAGTCGGCGCGCTCGCGACGTCATTGTCAGCGCGCGATCTCGACGTGCAGGGAGAACCTGGCCGGAGCGGAGGGGAGAGAGGCGAGGCGCCTGCGCATTGACGCGAGCTTCGGGCGTATCGCGAACGAGGCGGCGGCGGTCCTCACGTGGAGGAAGAGCCTCCCGCTCGTCCCCGCGCCAGCGACCCACTTGCCCGGCCTGGCGGCGACGCCGGGGAACATCTCCTCCCAGCGCGCGCGCACCTCGTCGAAGAAAGGCGAGCGATCCCTCGTGAGGTCCGCGACTATCGAGTCGAGCAGGTCCCCCGCGCGCGACGGCGGGGTGCGGAACGCCGGCACGTCGCCGTCCACGGGCAGGGAGAAGTCCACGGCGGACATCCCTCCCTCGCGCCTCGCCGCGGCCCGCGCCCTTCGTCTGAAGTAGGGATCGTACGCCATGTGAAAGACAGACGGCGGGAGGAGAAGCATCCCCTCCCGCCGGCCGTGCGCTGAGCCTCCGTCAGGCCTTCGTCGAGAAGTACCCCACGAACGGCTTGCCGCCGACCATCACCTGGCGCGACTTCTCGTCGAACGTCGCGCGCATCCCGGTGCGGAGCGCCGCGTTGGACATGATGAGCGCGACGGCGTGGCTGTATCCCGCCTCGACCGGCGCGTTCGGGTTCGTGCGCGAGCGCACGCACTCCATCCAGTTGCGCATGTGCGCCCTCGTGAGGGGGTCGCCGCCAGTGTTCGCGCTCGTCACCACCGTCTCCTTCGGGCACGGCAGGTCCTCGCTCGTCGGCTTCGCGCGCTCGACGCCCTCGTTCGTCACGCAGCCGGAGCCGAGGTCGATGCAGCCGTTCGGACCGAAGTACTTCTCCGTCGGGGACTCGTTGTTCGGCTTGGAGCCGCCCGCGCAGTTCGTCTGGTGCGACTGGAACATCACCTGGAAGCCCTTGCCCTTCACGCCCGACTCGCCGTACTCCATCAGCGTCGTGAACGTGTCGTAGCTCTGGCGTCCGTCCGCCCACTGGTAGAGCCCGCCAGACGAGACCGCCGTCTTCGGATACGGCTTGTCCATGAACCACGCGACCGTGTCGATCTGGTGGCACATCCACTGGCCCGGAATGCCGCTCGAGAACGGCCAGAACAGGCGGAACTCGAGGTACTTGCGGGGATCGAACGCGTACTTGGACGGGTCGCGGTCCAGGAGCCACATGTTCCAGTCGATGTCCTCCTTCCTGAGGGACTTGACGAGCTCCTCGCTGCGGCGCCAGCGGCGAGGCTGGTTGACGTTCCACGTGAGGTGCACGTAGGAGATGTCGCCGAACTTGCCGGAGTTGATGTACTCCTTCGCCGCCTTGTACTTCGCCCCGCTGCGGCGCTGAGACCCGATCTGCAGCACCGAGCCCGGGGCGAACCCCGCGCTGCGCTTCGCGGAGACCGCGTCGAGCAGCATGTTCGCGGAGTACATGTCCTCCGCTATCGGCTTCTCGCAGTACGCGTCCTTGCCCGCGTTCACCGCGTGGACGGCGTGCTGCGCGTGCTGGAAGTCCGCCGTGGAGATGATCACGGCGTCGACGTCCTTCGCCCTCTCGTAGAGATCGACGTCGCTCGAATAGGCGTCGACGGCGTGGCCGAGGCGCTTCTCGAGCTCGGGCTTCGCGTTCTCGTACAGGCGCTTCTTCCAGAGGTCGGCGACCGCCACGAGGTCGAAGTTGAGGTCCTTGTGCGCCGCCAGGAAGGTGGGCAGCAAGGACGACCTGAACCTGTCGGAATAGCCGACGCACGCGACGCGCACGCGGTCGTTCGCGCCGAGGACGTTGAGCGACGGGCCGGCCAGAGCGGCCGCCCCGGCGGCCTTGACGAAGTCCCTGCGCCGGATTTGCATCTTCTCCTTAGTCATGGGTTTCTCCCTTTTCTTTCTTTGTTGTTGGCCGGCATTTTAGCATCTGCCGCCCGAAAGTCAATCTGCCCGCGGCCCGCGCGCGAGGACGTCGCCAGCGCCGCCGACACCGCCTTCGCGAACGCCTCGGAGAACGCCGCCGAATAGTCGCCGGCGGAGGCGTCCGCCTCGCCCTCGCCGTAGAGGATCTCCACAAGCGAGCGGTTCTCCACCACCGAGAGCGACAGGGCCGCACGGGCGACACGCCGCCCGCCCTCGCGGCAGTCGAGCGAGAGGTTGCTCACGTTCGCCTCTATCGTGGCGTCGACCCTCGCGGACCCGGCGGACGGCAGCACGAGCCCGAACGCGCCCGCGTCCCCAAGCAGCGACGCCAGGGGCGAGCGCAGCAGCGCGGCCGGCGACCCGGCGAACGCATTGCACGGGTCGAACGCCACCGAGCCGTCCGGGCGCATCACGACCATCGCCGCGCGATCGTACGGCGCCGAGACGGTCACCGCCCCGACCTTCGCGGACCTGCCGACGTCCACCTCCGCCACCTGCCGCCGCGGCGCGGAGACCACCCAGCTCCTGGGCTGCGGGGGCGCGGAGGCGATGCATCCGCCCAAGAGAATCGCCGCCGCCAGCGCGACGAACGCCGCCGCCGGCGGAATGGATGCGACTGCCGTGACCCTCGCCGCCATCTTCAGTTCCCCGTAGCCAGACGCGCGGAGCACCGCTCGGGCAGGCCCGCCGCCACGTCCCGGGCCTGCGCCGCCGCGACGTCGTACGCCACCCGGCGGAAGCGCAGGACGCGCGCGGCCGAGTCGAACACGACGTAGCTCGCGCGCGGGTCGCCGTCCCTCGGCTGCCCAACCGACCCCACGTTGACGAAATACTGCTTGCCGGGCTGGATGCGGAACTCCCCGCCCTCGAACTCGCCCGGCATGTGGTGCGCCGCCCCGAACGGGGTCTTCTCGTAGACCACCGGCACATGGGTGTGGCCGTGGAAGCAAAGCGGCGTCTTCTGGTAGACGAAGTGGCTCGTCGCCTGGATGTCGTCGAAGATGTAGCCCCAGTGGTCGGGCATGTCCAGCGTCGCGTGCACGAGCGTCATGCCCATCACCGGCTTCGACATCGGCAGCGAGCGCAGCCACTCCAGATCGCCGGCGGAGAGACGCCCGCGCGTCCACAGCACGGCCTGCGCGGCCGCCGGGTGAAAGTCGGAGAGATCCTGGTCGAACGCCACGTAGTGGTCGTGGTTCCCGCACACGACCGGGGCCTTCAGCTCGTCCCTCACCACGCGGATGCACTCGGCCGGACAGGCGTTGTACCCGACCACGTCCCCGGTGCAGATCCAGTCGGTCACCCCCTGCGAGGCGGCGTCGCGAAGCACCGCATCGAGCGCGTCGATGTTCGCGTGCACGTCTCCGAGGATTCCGTATGTCCGCGCCATCAGAGCTTGAGGATTGCCGCCGCGACCTGGAGGTCTTCGGACGTCGTTATCTTGATGTTGAGCACGTCGCTCTCGCAGATCTTGACCGCCTCGCCGACGGACTCCACCGCCTGGGCGTCGTCAAGCACCTCCTTCTGCTCGGCCTCGACGGCCGCGTACGCCTTGCGGAGCATCGAGTACGGAAACGCCTGCGGCGTCTGCACCGCCCAGTACTTGGAGCGGTCGACCGTCTGCGAGACCGCGGTGCCCTTCTCGACCACTTTCACCGTGTCGCGGATGCGGCACCCGGTCACGGACGCCGCCCCGCGCTTCGCGGACCTGATCACCTCGGATATCACCTCCTGCGTGACGCAGGGACGGGCGCCGTCGTGCACCGCGACGACCCGGGTGTCGGAATCCACCTCCCGAAGGCCGGCCTGCACGGAGTCCTGGCGGCGCGCCCCGCCCGCCACGACCTTGGAGAGCTTCGATATCCCGAACATCTTCGCCACGGCCTTCGCCGCCGTGACCTGGTCCTTGCGGACCACGAGCACGATGGAGTCGACGTCGGCGTTCTTCTCGAACGCCATGAGGCTCCAGGCGACGACAGGCCTCGACCCAAGACTGAGGAACGCCTTGTCGGCGCCCCCTCCCATTCGCTCCGACTTCCCGGCCGCGACGATTATAGCGGTAACCATATGCTCACAATCCCTTCAATGTTCTTGTGCCGCATTATACCAAAACAAGGCGGCAAAGGGAAGCGAAGGGATCACTTCGCCCTGGCGGAGGCGATCAGACGCCTCATGGCGGACGCGGACTTCGCGTCGAGCAGGCCGGTCTCGACGTGGTAGCGGACCGTCTTGCCGGTCTTCAGCACGCGCTGCTGCCCGTGCGCCTGGCAGTACAGCCGGCCCTTGTGCTCGGACGTCGCGGGCAGGCACAGCCCGAGCGCGTCCTCGTCCACCGTGCGCGCGATCCAGCGCGTGCCGTACGGCAGCTGCCTCGGGTCGTGCTTCACGTAGACCGCCGTGCCGGACGGCTCCATCTGCATGGTGTAGGCCCAGCCGTCCTTAGCCGCGTAGTGCATGAAGCAGTTGACGATCTCGGGCCTGTAGGACTCCCCCTTCGCCCCGATCTCGTCCCCGCAGGCGGGATTCCTGGCGAACTCGTCCAGCCAGGCGTTGGTCGCCTTAGCCCAGTCGGCGCGATACCCCTCCGGAACCTCCCGGTTCACCACCGCCTTCCCGGGGTCGGCCGTGTAGTACAGCCTCGAGCCGTTCACGGGACGGTGGTTGACGTGGCAGAGGTAGTAGTACTCGAGCGGCAGGTCCTTGAGGTTCGTGAACTCGACGTCGATCTCAAGCGACGTCGCGCCCGCCCGCAGCCTGAGCGTGGGACGGAACTCGTAGTTCGCCTCGAAGCACTTGCGGTGCGCATACGCGCCGCCCACGGCGATCCAGGCCCCCTTCGCGTCGCGCCCCGTCTCCACCCACGCCTTCTGGTACCTGGCCAGGGGCAGCTCCCCGTGCCCGGGATGCGTGTCGGCCGGAGTCGGATTGCCCATCGCCGTGAGGCCGCAGTGCATCACGAAGAAGCCGTACGTGTCGCCGAAGAACGAGCATTTCTGCGGCTCGTCGTATATCGACTTCATCGCCAGCTCCCGGCCGAGGAAGTCGCAGCGCCACACCGCCTGCCCGTCGAACGGCAGCACCGTCGCGGACCCCTTCGAGTTCGATATCCTCACGGCCCTCACGCCGGTCGAATACGTGAAGAGGGTCGCCCTGAGCTCGCCCTCCTCCACAAGCAGGGTCTCCCCGTCCGTAAAGAATCCTTCTCGCAGATGCACCTTCATGATAACGCTCCTTTGCTTTGCTCCTTCATTTCGCCGCCCATTATACCACTTCGCGGCGAAATGCGGAACGGCAAGCGGCGGGCGGTGGAACGCCCGCCCTACCTCCCGGCGAAGAACCGGATGAGGCGCTGCACGTGGGCGGCGCAGGCGTCGACGAC
>CAVERN010000047.1:0-10980 GCA_963618095.1 bacterium
GCGCGTCGCCCACGAGGTCGACGTTGCCGTTGACGTGCGTGCCCGCGCCGCGCAGGCCGGCGTCCGCGAGGAGCCTCCTCAGCGCCTTCGCGGCGCGTCCGCCGTAGCCGGCGAACTCGACGCCGTCGAAGCCGCCGGCCTTGAGCGCCGCGAGGATCTCCTCGGGCCTCTTCCAGAAGACCTTGTGGATCGAGTAGAGCTGCAGCGCGATCGCAGGGCGGCCGCCGCCGCAGAGCGAGCGGCAGCCCGGCGCCGCCAGCACCGCCGCGAGGCCGCCCATTCCCGTGATGAATGACCTTCTGTTCGTGTTCATGTCCAGCCTGTTCCTTTCTGCCCGCCTATCGGACGTTGATCATGAGATGTTGCGCAAAGCGCGGCAACGCCCCTTCTTTCCCTATGGGGAGCACCGCATCGCCATCGCCGAAGAGCTCTGTGGCCGTCGCCGTCCTGCCGTCGGGCAATCTGATTCTTGCGCCGGCAACCGGCTCTTCTGGATGATAGTTGACGAGATGGATCACGTCCCCGTCCCCGCAGGCGCGAACGTCTACGAACACGGAGTCCGGCAATCCCTCAAAGCCGTAGCGGCCGCGGTATCCCGTGCGGAGCAGGCCCTCCATGAACGCGCGGCCGCCATCCTTCGGCGGAAGAACCTGCGTGACCCAGCCGAGCTCGTTCGTCTGCGCGACATCGACGTCGTCGCGCCAGTCGACGTTCGGCAGGCCCCGCACGGCCTCAAGCGGATTGTCAAAGCGCTCGGCCCCGAACTCGTCGCGGAGGCCCGTGTGCCTGCCCGTGACGACGAGCCTTCCGCCGTTCTTCGCCCAGTCCACAGCGGCGGCGACCTGCGCGTCGCTCATCCATCTCGTGCCGGGAAGCACAAGCGCCTCGCAGTCCTTCGGGATGACAGGCGCCTCCGCCCGCTTGACGACGACGTATCCGTAGGGCACATGGCTGCGCAGAAGTATCTCGTCCACCGTGGATATCGCCTTGTTCATCGAAACCGAAAGCCCGCACGCCTCCGATGGATAGAACACCCTCACAGGAAGATATGGCCGCCCCGTGAAGGCCGCCCTGTTCGCCCTAGCCTTTGCGTTGAACCTCTCCAGCGCTTTCCTGCGCATGGCGAACCTGCGCTCGTCGATGAAGCCCTTCTGCCTGACCGGCGACATGACCGTGCGGTCCGTCGGAATGCCGCCCCACACAAGATCCTCGACCAGGGGGCGCAGATACATCGACTCGTCAAGGTCGTCCAGCCCCGCATCCCCGTCGCAAAGGGCGACTATGGGCTTTCCGATGTCCCTCGCAAGCCTCAGGTCGCGCTGGCGGTTGACGATCACGTGTTCCCCGGGCATGCCGGCGACGTCTCGATACGCGGGGAAGTTGAGGGTCTGCATCATGAGGAGGTCCAGCCCGCCGTCGGCCATGTCCACCACGTCCACGGATCTCCAGCTGTAGTTTGAGAGGCCGCGGAACGATCCTGAATTCGCGGACACTATCGCATCGGGCCTAATCGACTTTATGTGGCGGTAGAATCGCCTGATCACGGCATTCAGCCGCCCCACCCGCCATCGCATCCACTCCTGCATGATCGGATCGTATTCGTCCTTCGGCGGAGGCACGTCCACGCCGTCCGGACGGAACACCTGCGGGATGCGCAGCCCCGGAAGCTCGGCGAATCCAAAGCGCTCCTCGCGATCCGGAAGCGAGTGCACGTGGCGGCGGAACGCCTCCTGGCAGCGCGGACAGTAGCAGCCATACGAAAAGGTGTTGTCGAACATCACGCCATCGAACCCGCCGTCCCTCATGGCGATGGTAAGGACGTCCTCGATGTGCCGCACCCACTTCTCGTTGTTGATGCATGGTATCCACCGAAAGCCGGACGTGTTGTATATGTGCCTGACGCCCCGGTCGTCAACCGACGCCCAGTCCTCTATGTCCGGGAACTCCCTCGCCATCACCTCGTAGTAGATCGTGGCGAACTGCACGTAGGCAAGCGCCGTAACGCCGTGCCTGTGGCAATTGTCCACGAACTTCTTCACGTTCGGGAAGTCCGCCTTCTCGACCTCCCATCCCATGCCCTTGTAGAACCTGGAATGGAGCGCATTGAGCCCGATCTCCTCCATGCGCGCGGGCGCATTCGAGTCCCACCAGCTCAGCCAGTCCTTCAGCCACCTGGATCCGCCGAAGATGCCTCCGGTCGACTTCTTGCCGATGCGGCGGTACATCGCATACGGCTCGTGCGCGCCGAACGTCCAGCGCGTGGTGATTGGGTCTATTGCGGCGACGGCCGCCGCGAACAGGAGCGCAGTCATGGTGTCGTTCCTTTCGTTCCGCGCGCTTTGGAGATGGTGACGATCGCGTACATTCCGAAGCTCGGCAGCCTACCATCCGCGCCAATGCGAACCGCCTGCGGGCTTTCGGCGAACGGCTCCTCCATTGCGGCGCATTCGCCGTCCTTCAGGCACAGGCGAACGCCACTGACGGGGGTCTCAGGAGCGTAGTTGACGAGATGCGCGACAATGGCGCCGGCGCGGAGCCGGCGGTACTCGACGAACACATGCGCGGGGAGCCCCTCGAAGTCCACGGGGGAACGCCAGCCGGCCTTCCTGAGGTCGGCCATCAGGGCCTTGCCGCCATCCTTCGGAGGATCGACCGTGTAGCGCCAGTCAAGGTCGGCGCCGGGAATGACGTCCGCCGCATCGCGGACGGCGACGTTCCTGAGCCCGCGCAGACGCGGCAGAAGCGGATTCTCCCGGCGCTGGGCATTCCACGCGTCATAGCGCCCCGAATCCCCGGTGACGACGAGCCGCCCCCCATTCTGCGCGTACGCCACAAGCGACTCCACCTGCGCATCCGACAGCGCGGCGAGCCCGGGGACGACCAGCAATTCCATCTCCTCCGGCACGGTCAGCGGATCTTCCGGCGACGAGACAAGGTAGCCATACGGCACATGGTTGCGAAGGAATATCTCCTCGGCGGCGGTCACGCCCTGATGAGTCGCCTCGGACAGAAGCACCTCGCGCTCAGGATAGAATATCCGGACCGGATGCATCGTAGGCGCCGAGAGCTCGTCCCGGTGCGACGCGGCAAATGCGTTAAAGGCCGCATGGTGGCGCTTGCGACGCTCGTAGACCTCGCGGTTCAGGAATCCCGGCTCCGGGCTCGGGGCCAGCACCGTGCGATCCGTCGGCACGCCGCCGAAGACGACGTCCTCCACGATTGGCGTCAGGAACTTCGCCTCTCGCTCGGGGATTATCTTCGTGTCGGTGTCGCAAAGGGCGACTATGCGCTGGCCGCAGTCCTGCGCGAACTTGAGGTCGCGCACGCGGTTGAAGATGCGGCCGCCCTCGACCTCCGGGAAGTTCGCGTTCTGCATGATGATGAAGTCGAACGCCCTGCAGAGCTCCGCCATGTTCTGCGCGCGGTCAAGGAACCGCGCGCGGCTCCGATACGGCGACGGGTTGCCGGAGACGATCGCGTCCGGCTTCACCGACTTGATGTGGTCGCGGAAGCGCATCATCACCCCGTTCATGGTTTCGCACCGCCAGAGCGCCCATGCCTGGAACACGGGGTCCCTTGTCTCGAGGTGGCGCATCCTGCTCCGCGCCATCCTCGGCAGGAGCACGCCGTCGACGTCGGCGAATCCGAAGCGCCGCTCGCGCTCTTCCGGGGGGATCTTCGCAAGATGCGCGCGGAACGCCGCCTGGCACCGTCCGCAGTAGCACGGATAGTCGAACACGTTGTCGAACATGATGCCGTCGAAGCCGCCCTCCGCAAGCGCGATCGTGCACATCCGCTTCAGGTATTCCTCCCATTCGCGGCAGTTCAGGCATGGCGCCCAGCGGAAGTACTGTCCGCCATAGAGGTTCTTCTGTCCCTGCCAGTCGACCGTGGCCCAGTCGTCTATGGACGGTATCTCCTTCCGCATGAGTTCGGGATAGAGCGTGCAGAACTGCACGTAGGCGAGCGCCTTCACGCCATGCGCGTGGCAGTTTGCCACGAACCTCTTGACGTTCGGGAAGTCATGCCTCTCCACCTCCCAGCCCATCCCCTTGTAGAAGCGGGAGTGGAGGAAGTTGAGCCCCAGCTCCTCCATCTTTTCCGGCGCATGGGCGTCGAACCAGTCCAGCCAGTCCTTCACCCATACCGCGTTGCCGTCGATGCCGCCCGTACAATGATCGCCGACCCGCCTGTACATCGCATACGGCTCGTGCGCGCCGAACGTCCAGCGCGTGGTGATTGGGTCTATTGCGGCGATGGCCGCCGCGAACAGGATCGCCGTCATGGTGTCGTTCCTTTCGTTCCGTGCTGGAGGCTTTTCGCGACCCGCCCGTAGACAGATTCGCAGTAGCCGCAGGCCGCGCACTCGCGCGCGCATGCGGACGACCTCTCGAACCAGTCGGCGGGAAACGCCGTGTTGTCGATGAAATGCGGATAGAAGGCGGGGGAGAACCCCGGCTCGAAGAGGTCGAGCAGATTGCCGTCGAAGCTGCCGCGCTCATATGCGCCGATGACCATGTCCGGGTTCGCGTGCTGCCGGGTGGCGAGCTTTACGACGTCCACCAGGCCGTCGTACCGGTGCAGATCCTCGGGGCGCACCCACGTGGCCTTCAGGATCTCGGGGAAGCTCCCCGGATCCCTGTACAGCGTCCAGCAGAGGTGCGGACACCAGCCCTTCGCGTTGTCGACCTTCATGGCCGCGTCCGAATGGGCGATCAGGTTGTCGTGGAAGGTCTGCCACGGACAGTTCCGGAGGCATCCCGAGTTGGCGAGGAGGCAGAGCCTCTTGCCATTGGAATGGCACCAGTCCGAGAAGCGCCTCACGACATCAAGGTTCCGCTGGACGTCGCGGCCGATGTAGTACGAGTCGAACAGCGGCGCGAGGTACTTGAACGCCTGAAGCGTCGTCAGGCGCATGTTCACGGACGCCCGGACCTCGATGTCGGGGAACGACGCCTTGACCGTGCGGGCGACGAAGGGGGACGCCGTCGTCACCGTCTCGGGCCTGCATCCCCGCGACGCGAGCGCATCGACGATGCCCGCGACCCTGCGCTCCAATGCGCGGCTCATCGCCAGCTCGCCGTAGCAGTTGGCGTTAAGCAGCAGGTCGAGCCTTACGCCGGACGACCGCAGCCTCGTCAAGTCGCGCATGAGCGCGGCCTCGAGCTCCTCGGGGTCGTCCTCCTCCTCGTAGCCGAGCCTCGGCCGCCCGGACGGCTCGCCGACCCATGGGAAGTAGACCTCCCTCACGGCACGGTGCCGCAGGGCGATCTCCGCGAACGGCGCACCGTCGGAGAAATGCTGGTATCCTGCGGCAAGTGCCATCATAGTCGGCCGTCCTCGTCCTAATCGTTCAGCGGGCTGAAGGCGTCCGCGTCGGAAGCCTCGGCGTCGTGCGGACGGTCGATGCCGTACTCGGCGACGACTTCCGGAGGTATCTCGTACGGCTTCGCGTGGTCGACCTTCCACTGCTTCCAGCCCGGCCTGCGGAACGGGTTCCGGAACGTCTTCGTGAGCCTGTTGCGCTGCTCGAGATGCACCATGCAGGCGCGGATGCATCCGCAGGCGCCCTCGACGGCGCGGCCGTAGCCGTACTGCCTGGGGAAGTCTCCGTCGAACGGCGAAAGCCCGTGGCCGTCGCCGCCATGAAGACCGTTCTCGCACGCGAGCTCGTCGAGCTTGCCCCACTCCACCACGTGCCCGGCGAGCGTGACCTTCACGGACTCGTTCATCGAGATGGCGTGCCCGCCGCAATTCCGCACGCAGAGCTTGCACCGGTCGCAGATGTGCCCCTCGTATATCGGGTCGTACTCGTCAAATTCGGCGTCCGTGAACAGCATCGCGAAGCGCACTCGCGGGCCGAACTCGGGCGTGAGGAACATCTTGGACCATCCAAACTCGCCAAGGCCGGCAAGATACGCGGCAATGCGGAAGTGCACGAGCACGTCGGGCGCGGGACGGCCTTCCGCGACATGCCGGCTCAGGCCTTCGCGGAATTTGCCGGTCACGGGATTGACGGCGTCGCCGCCATTGGCGTTCTGCAGGGGGAACGCCTCGTACCCGCGCTCTTCCAGGTAGGCATTCAGCTTCCACAGCACCATCGGGCCGTGAACCTGGTTGATGGACGCATATCCCATGCCCGGGTAGTCTATGAAGCGCGTTCCCTCCTCGATGCCGCGAAGGAGTCCGCGCGGGATGCGAAAGCCGAGAACCACCATGGACTTCGCGCCCGGGAAGATGTAGCGCGGATCGTTCTGCATGGGAGCGCCCTCCCAGCGGTCCATGGGCGCGATGCCGACGCAGTCGGCGCCCACGCGCCTGGCGAGATCCTTGATCTCGGCAGAGGTCACGTCCCCGCTCACGCCACTCCTCCGCTTGACGAATTGTCCTGCACGAGCCCGGCCGCCGCCTTTGTGCCGTAGTTCGAGCTGATGTTGTAGTTCGTGTAGGCGTCGTGGGACTCGATCCTTCCGGCATACGCCTCCCTGGTCTCGGGCGGCAGCTCGTACGGCCTTGAATGGTCGACCTCCCACTGCTTCCATCCAGGCTTCCTGAACGGGTTGCGGAAGCGCTTCGTCATCTTCGCGCGCTCCTCGAGATGCACCATGCAGGCGCGGATGCATCCGCAGGCCCCCTCGTGCGCAAGGCCGTATCCATACTTGCGCGGATAGCTGCCGTCGAACGGCGAGAGCTCGCGGTTGAGCCCGCCCTCGCGCGAGGACTGCGAGCAGGCAAGCTCGTCCCGCTTCGCCCACTCCACCTCGACTCCGCCGATGACCTTCTTCACGGTCTCCGTGGACGAGATGCACCTGCCATGGCAGTTCCTGACGCACTCCATGCATCGGTCGCAGATGTGCCCCTCGTATATCGGGTCCGGCTCAAGCTCCGCGTCGGTGAGCATTACGGCGAAGCGCTGGCGCGGGCCGAACTCGGGCGTAAGGAACGCGCGGGAATAGCCGAACTCGCCAAGCCCCGCGAGGAACGCCGCGACGCGATGGTCCACGGACACGTCCGGGGCCGGCAGGCCAGGTCTCACGGGACGGCTCCAGCCGCTGCGGAAGTTGCCGGTGAGCGGGTTTATCGCCTCGCCGCCGGAGACATTCGCCATCGGGACGGCCTCGTACCCATGGTCCTCAAGGTAGCGGTTCAGCTCCCACAGGACCATCGGCCCGTATATCGAGTTCAGCGCCGCATATCCCATCGTGGAGAAGTTGAGGAAGTGCGTCCCCTCCTCCACGCCGCGAAGGCTGCCGCGCGGTATGCGGAAGCCAAGGACGATCATCGACTTCGCGCCCGGGAAGATGTACCGCGGGTCATGCTGCTTGTCTACGCCCTCCCAGCGGCTCATGGGGGCGATCCCCACGAGGTCTGCGCCGCAGTCTTTCGCCTTGGCCTTCACTTCGGCCGCCGTCAATTCGGATTCGTATGCCATGGTTGGTTGGATTTGATTTGATTTCAAGAGCCTCTCTCAGGTCTCCGCCTTCAGCCTTCTCAGGATCGGGACAAGTGCCATGCCCGCAACGATGGCGACCGCGGTCATTGCCGAGGCAGCCGCCACGCGCCCGTATATCCAGTATCCGCTCGCGAACATCATCGCGTAGACCCCTGCGCTCGTGACGGTCATGGCAAGAAGCCCCCAAGCAATGTCGTGCCGGCTTGCCCGGATCCTGGACTGGAAGGCGGCCCGCCTTGCCGGATCGGTCGGCGGAGTGGCAAGCGTCACCGCCACCCACGCCACGGTCGTGATGGACATCACGATCAGCAGGCGATGCCACGACGCGAGGGCCGGGCCGCCGAGATGCGGGTAGACGATCTCAAGAAACACCGCCACGGCGAACGAGACGGCCATCGCCGTGATCTCGCTCCAGGCATTTATGCGCATCCAGAACCACCTGAGAAGGTAGATGAGGCCCGTCCCCGCGCCGATCTGGAGGATGAGGTTGAACACGGCCCCCGCCGAGACGAGGATCGGCGCCACCAGGCCAGACAGCGCCATCAGCACGACAACCGTGACGCGGCCGACCAGGATCACCTCGCGCACACTTGCCGCCGGGCGCACGAACCGCTTCCAGAAGTCGTTCGCAATGTAGTTCGACCCCATGGAGAGATGCGCCGCGACAGTCGAGAACAAGGCGCCCATCAGTGACGCGGCGACGACGCCAAGCCAGCCGTTCGGGACAAACGTGAGCATCGCGGGATAGGCGAGGTCCCCCTTCACGAGCGCAGGGTCGATGTGCGGGAACGCCCTTCCGAGCGACGCAAGGTCCGGGAACACGATAAGCGAAGCGAACGCGGTGAGGTACCACGGCCAGGGGCGGATCGCGTAGTTTATGACCTGGTACAGCACGGACCCGGCGACGCAGTGCCCCTCGCTCTTCGCCGACAGCATTCGCTGGACTATGTATCCGCCGCCTCCCGGCTCGCTTCCCGGATACCACACGTTCCACCACTGGATGGCAATCGGAATCGCAAACACGGCGACAAACGTGTCTACGTCGTCGAGCGACGGGAAGAAGGAGATGTGCGACTGTACCGCCGGATGCGCCATCATCTTGGCGAAGCCGCCCACCTCCGGCAGGGCAAGCGCGTAGTGAAGCCCGACGAACGCCCCCACCATGATAAGCGCAAAGAGGAAGAAATCCGTGTATATCGCGCCCCGGAACCCGCCTATCGCCGAGTAGACGATGGAACAGACCGACGTGACGGCTATCACGGTCCACTGGCTCACGCCGAAGAGCGTCTGCCCTATCTTGATCGCCGCAAGCATGACCAGGCCCGTGGTGATCACGTTGAACACCACGCCAAGGTAGATCGAGCGGAATCCGCGCAGAAACGCGGCGGCCTTCCCCGAGTAGCGCAGCTCGTAGAACTCGATGTCGGACTTCGCGCCGGAACGCACCCACAGCCTCGAGTAGACGAACACCGTAAGCATGCCGGTAAGGAGGAACGCCCACCACTTCCAGTTCTCGCCAAGGCACGAATTGCGGATGAACTCGGTGAACATGTTCGCCGAGTTCGTGGAGGTCGACGCCGCGCACATCGAGACGCCTATCAGCCACCACGGCATCGAACGCCCCGAGAGGAAGAAGTCCTTCGCGTCCTTTGACGCCCTGCGCGAGCACGCAAGCGCAATGCCGACCAACGCGGCGAAGAACACCGCTATGGCAGCCCAGTCCCAACCGTTAAATCTCACGATGGATTCCATAGGGCCGCATTTTAGCAAAGCGGTCCTTCGAGGCATAGACACAGACGCGCAATTAAAGTATAATAAACGCGCAATGAAAGCAAAGGTCCTGCTCATACTTCCTTCAGACAAGTTCCTTCACCGGCAGATCCTCGAGGGGATCCTCGCATTCGGCCGCGAGCGCGGCCCCTGGCAGTTCCACTTCGAGACCGGCGACCGCTACGGCCAGGCCCTCGGCAAGGGGCAGAGCTGGGGATGCTCCGCCATAATCGCGATGGTGCGCGAGCGGCATCAGCTCACAAAGCTGCTGGCGATGGGCAAGCCATCAGTATTCATCAACCCGCCATCGCCGCTCGGCGGACGGCAGAAGGCGAAGCCGCCGCCGCATGCCATATACGTGAACAGGAACCAGGAGGATGTGGGCAGGACCGCCGCCGCGTATTTCCTCGAGCGCGGATTCAGGGACTTCGCGTTCGTCGGAACGCCGCGCCCGGCGCTTTGGTGCGAGCGGCGGCTCGACGGATTCGCAGGCCGCATCGGACAGGCCGGCTTCTCCTGCAACGTATATGCCCAGAAGTCCAATGGCGATTACGACGACTTCTCCACGGAAAGCAAGCACCTCTCGGAATGGCTGAAGTCGCTGCGGCCCGGCACCGCCGTCTACGTGGCGCGCGACCGCAGGGCGCTTCAGGTGCTTGGCTGCTGCGCCGACGCGGGCATAGCAGTCCCCAAGACGCTCGCGATACTGAGCACGGACAACGACGCCGTGCTGTGCGAATCCACAAGCCCATCCCTCTCGTCCATAGCCTTGGACGGGATGAACTGCGGCCGGCTGTGCGCCAGCCTCGTCGACAGGCTCTTGCGCAGGCGCAAGGTGGAGCCGCTCGTTGACCTTGCGTTCCCACAGGTGGTCACCCGGCAGAGCACGGACATGACGCTCGTGCCAGACCCTTTCCTTGCCCGCGCGCTGGACCTCGTGCGGAAGGATCTGTCCACGCCGATGACCATCGACTCCATCGCTCGCTCGATCGGCATTTCCAAGCGCACCCTTGAGACAAAGGCACAGCTCGTCCTGGGAAGGACGCTCAAGGAGGAGATGAACGGCATTCGCCTGAACGAAGCGGTCAGACTGCTCTCGAACACGTCCGAACCCGTGGCAAAGATCGCGACCCGGTGCGGATTCTGCGGCGCAAGCCATCTCAACACGCGCTTCAAGGCCGCATTCGGATACAGCGCATCCGTATTCCGCTACCAGAACCCGCGATAGCCCGTGCACTTTTGTGCAAAATTAGGTCTGACCTAATCTTGCACAAAACGTGCAAATTCAGGTCAGACCTAATCTTGCACAATCGGCGCATCGTCAGGCGCTCTCGAGGCCCGGATGTGGTAATATACCGCGCGTCCCAGAAGCACATAGGAGCAATGCATACGTAGCCGATGAAAGCGAAGACCTTCCTCTGCGCGGCGATGGCCGTCGCGCTCTGCCGCCTGGCGCTCGCGCAGGAGACGCCCGACGCCGCGCCTGCCGCGCCGTCCGTCGCCGTGAGGACCGATGCCGGCGAGAGGACGTACGCCCTGTCGGACGTCCGGGACGCGAGGGCCTACGTCGAGGCGTATGCGGACAACGTGCGCGCGGACAGGGACTTCAAGGCGCACGAGCGCGCGGCGCTCGAGACCGTGCGCGGGGCCGAGCCGCTCTACGGCACGTGGTGGGCGATCTTCCCGCCCCTCCTCGCGATCATCCTCGCGCTCATCACGAAGGAGGTCTACTCCTCGCTCTTCCTCGGCATCGTCTC